>NZ_JBLBVL010000007.1:0-257051 GCF_047250365.1 Thaumasiovibrio clandestinus | reverse complement strand
ACACTTTAGCCATGGCTCCACCGATGATGCGAATGACATATTGCATAACACCCATGTGGTAAAGTACTGCAATTAGTGCCGAGAAGAACACCACCAATGGCAGAACATTCAAAGCAAATACGAATCCAATACCTTCGACAGAGAAATTAACTAAACTCCCGAATAAGAAATGTATGCCAGCTTTACCGCTATCGAGGACAGCATGAACACCATGTGACATACTTTCTAGAACAGTCCGTCCCAAAGGCACGTACAGTACCAATGCACCGATTCCTAGTTGTAGTAGGAATGCAGTACCGACTGTACGTAAATTAATTGCCTGCCTATTGACAGATGTCGCATAACCTATGCCGATTAGGGTTGCGATCCCTAAAAAACCGATTGCAAACATAACGCCCCCTCTACTTAAAAGTGCTTAGTCATAAATGACTTAATTAACTGGATAAAGTCGGCTTCTGCTAGTTTTGCACACTTCAAGGTTTGATCGTGCGAGAGCTCTACATCACCAAGGCCTTCAGCCATATTTGTAATGGCACAAACTGAAAGAACCGGCAGACCACAGTGTGCCGCAGAAATAACCTCAGGAACAACCGACATACCAACAACATCACCACCGATAATTTGCATCATTCTGATTTCAGCAGCCGTTTCGAAGTTAGGACCGGTATATGAAACAAACACACCTTGATTAATGTGAATATTATTTGTTTCCGCGACCTCTAACAGTTCACTGCGTAGTGATTTGTCATAAGCGTTTGCAAGACTAAAGAATCGTGGACCATACTCTTCATCATTGGCGCCAGTCATTGGAGACTCAGGCATAGTGTTAATGTGATCATGGAAAACAACCAACGAACCAACATCAATGCGCTCTGGGCGAAGAGACCCAGCGGCGTTTGTCACCAATAAGAACTCACATCCGAGCTTTTTAAAAGTTCTTACTGGGGTTGTCATCACTTTCATCGACTGATGCTCGTAATAGTGCCCTCTGCCTTTCATGCAGACGACATCAACGCCGTTCATTGAACCAAGAACCAACTCTCCAGAGTGACCTTCAACGGTGCTGACTGGGAATCCATCTAGTTCTTCATATGAGATAGTAACCTTGTCAGCCAACTCATCTGCGATCACACCTAGGCCAGAGCCAAGAATGAAGGCCGCTTTTGGCTTAAAACCAGGTTTTTTTTCCAGAATGGTTTGCAACGCGTTTACAACAGGATCGTATGTCATTTGTTTACCCATATTTAGTGTGTAATATAATTTGTTCGTCAGTAGATTACCGAAATGTAGCCATCGGATGATTGGGAAAAACATAGACATCATCCTTTTTTTAAGGATAATCAGGAGCATTAGCGGATGGTAAAACAAGCACATATGGTACTTTTTGTGACCACTCACTTAAAAGTAGCCATTGACAACTTATTTATTACATGTCGTAAGTAGCTTTAAAATGAGATCTCGTACAAATACGCGCTGGATTTTTAATTGCTGTTTTATTTACTTTTGTCCAAAAACCTTCGCTTCGTCACAAAAGGAGTTAATTGGTGATAAAAGATGATGCCATTTTAATGGAACGTGTCACTTTGAAAATGTTGCGCTATTTCGTCGCTGTTGCAGAAACAGGGCATTTTGCTAAGGCCGCAGAGCGTCTGAATATAACGACATCGCCATTAAGTGTGCAAATTAAAGAATTAGAATCCATCCTTGATGTTGAATTACTTATTCGAAACTCACGAAATGTACATCTAACTGCATCTGGTGTAGCACTTCATAAAGAGTGTGAACAAATATTCAAGGCGCTTGATCGCTCTCTAGCGAAGGTGAAAAGAATAGATCGCAGTCAAAATAATACACTGAGGATTGGATTGGTAAGCTCTGCATTTTGGGCAGGATTTACTGGTATGCTCTCGAGCTTTAGACACCTTTATCCTAACTATTTAGTTGAGATTATTGAATTGTGTCCAGAGTCTCAGAAAACTCAATTAATTGAAAAAAATATCGATATTGGCGTTTGTCGCTTTCCTGATGCACTGAACATACACCCAATGAGATCTCTGCGAGTGACAAGTGAAGACTTTATTGTTGCTGTCTCTGACCGTCATCCCCTTAAAGATAGGAAAGTCATATCAATCGCTGAACTTAGCGATTATTCCTTTAGCTTTCTTGCAAGGCGAAATTCAGCATCTGCTGATATAATTATTAATGCGTGTGAGCATGCTGGGTTTATACCATCCATTGATAACGAATTCATCGAACCAAACACCTTAATGGCATACGTCGCAAGCTTTCAAACGATAACCATAATTCCGTCAAGTTTTCGTAACCACCGGTGGAACAACATTCGCTTCATTAAATTAAAAGAAAGGCTACCAGCTAGCTTGTGTCTGGTTTACGACCATCGCTCAGCTTCACCTATAACCAAATCGTTTATCGATATGTGTAATGAATCAGAAAAAAATTGGCTTTGACTTCACATACTCGTGTAAAAAACGGTCGCTCTACCTTTGCAGACTCCGAGAGTTATGTATTAAAGCCAAACTGATCTGCACCTGCAAAACAAGACACTTCACTAAGCGACTTTCCCATACTAAAAGTTATTCGTATTTTCCTAATTTAAGTAATTAGTCTAAGAAGGTTTTGTCCAGCTCCGTGTCAGCTACTCATCCTGGCTCATGTGATCACCAAGCGATTCTGTCGTATCGTAACTACCAAGGAAATGTGACGGGAGTCACCCCCTTCACGCTAAACTGTACAGAGAAAGCGAAAGAAAGTTTCTTACAACAATTAAAGCCGCATAGACAGCCAATCACAAAATTATCAGCTTATGGTTGATTTTACGAAACCATACACTGAAATAAAAACAACCATACCTTGAAAAGCTGAAAAAGCGTACGATGCTTAAGTAAGTTTACTACAGGTATGGTTTTTTTATGGGTAAACGGGCTAACGTAGGGGTAAGCAGAGTAAATATGGCCTGACAGCGTCAGGCCTTTTCGGGTGCAGTGTTTACTCGCTATTTTTGCTCAGTCATTGCACGTGCGACGGCTTCTGCGACACGGATACCATCGATCCCTGCCGAGAGAATTCCCCCTGCATAACCCGCTCCCTCACCAGCCGGGTATAAACCTGAGGTATTAATGCTCTGACAATCTTTACCTCGTTTGATACAGATAGGCGAAGACGTACGAGTTTCAACCCCCGTCAACATACCATCAGGTTTCGAGAAACCTTTGATTTTCTTCTCGAACGCAGGAATTGCTTCACGGATTGCTTCAGTAACATACTCTGGCACCACTTTACTAAGGTCGGCAAGCGTCACGCCAGGTGTATAAGATGGCTGAACGTCACCAATTTCTTTAGTTGATTTTCCTGCCAAGAAGTCACCAATAAGCTGAGCGGGTGCATGGTAGTTTTCGCCACCTTCTTTAAATGCCAACGCTTCTAGTTTACGTTGCAACTCAATGCCTGCTAATGGATGACCTGGGTAGTCCTTTTCTGGAGAGATCCCAACCACAATGGCACTGTTAGCATTGCGTTCATGGCGAGAGTATTGGCTCATCCCGTTTGTTACCACGCGTCCCTCTTCAGATGTGGCCGCAACCACGGTTCCGCCTGGGCACATACAGAAACTATAAACGCTGCGTCCATTTTTACAGTGATGAACCAGCTTGTAGTCAGCCGCGCCCAGTAAAGGGTGCCCGGCGTTATCACCAAAACGAGAGCGGTCGATAGCACTCTGTTCATGCTCAATACGAAAGCCCACCGAGAACGGTTTCGCTTCCATAAAGACGCCTTGTTCATAAAGCGAACTAAACGTATCACGTGCACTATGGCCAACCGCCAAGATCACATGCTGACTTTTCAGGTACTCACCCGTTGATAGATGTAGCCCTTGAACCTGATTATCAACAAGATCGAGTTTATCCACACGCGTACTAAAGCGGATTTCACCACCCAGCTCGATAATTTTTGCGCGCATCTTCTCAATCATGCCGACCAGCTTGAAAGTGCCGATATGTGGCTTACTCACATATTGAATCTCTTCTGGCGCACCCGCTTCAACAAACTCATTAATGACTTTGCGACCATAATGGTTAGGATCTTTGATCTGAGTATAGAGTTTTCCATCTGAGAAAGTGCCTGCTCCACCTTCACCAAATTGCACATTTGACTCGGTATTTAACGGCTGTTTACGCCAAAAACCAAACGTATCTTTTGTACGCTCACGCACAGCTTTACCACGTTCAAGCACAATCGGTTTAAAGCCCATCTGCGCTAAGATAAGTGCCGAGAACAATCCGCAAGGACCAAAACCGATAACAACCGGTCGCTCCTCTAGCTCTTCTGGTGCCTGCGCGACAAACTTATAGCTCATGTCAGGCGTTTCTTTTACTCGGTGATCGTCAGAAAATTTTTCAAGCAGCTGAGCTTGATTGTCTACTTCGACATCAAGTGTGTAGATGAGCTGAATATTTTTGTTGTTACGGGCATCATAACCACGCTTAAACATAGTAAAGGACAACAGTTGCGCTTTTTTTATTTTGAGTTTTTCCAAAATGGCTTGTTCGAGCGCAAGCTCATCATGATCAAGGGGCAGTTTGATGTCAGTTAAACGTAGCATAGTTAAATTTCTCTTTGTATATGCCGGACGGCCTTTCCGTCAGGGCAGGATAAGATCGAAATACGAAATTATGGGCGGGATTTTACACGATATCACTCACAAAGAAACTTGTGTTTTGAGGGTTATTCTCTAAAATTACGCCACACTCGATGAATGAAGATATAGCGTTTAAATGACTTTTGTAGTGACCGAGAACTGCATCAAATGCAAGTACTCAGACTGTGTGGCGGTTTGCCCAGTCGATGCCTTTTTTGAAGGTCCTAACTTTTTAGTAATCGATCCAGATATTTGCATTGATTGCTCATTATGTGCACCTGAATGTGCAGCCAATGCCATTTGTCAGGATACAGAAATTCCACCTGATCAGATTGAGTTTATCGAGCTCAACGCGGAACTCTGTAAGGTTTGGCCTAATATTGTTGAAGTTATACCACCACCTGAGGATGCGGATGAGTGGAATGGCGTAGAAAACAAACGTCCACTGCTGGAAAGATAAAAGCTTTAAAATTAAAAGCATAGACAGTTAAATAAGATTTCTCCCCTCGGCACATTTATCCTAAGTACCCATTCCAAGGTACTCATTCTAAGGTAAAAAGTGCAAAAGGGGAGTTAATTTATTCGCCCTAACCTTTGAATCCTTTACCTACCACATAGACCTCTCGAGAGCGCGGGCGTGAAGCTGCAGGCTTACGGATAATCACTTTATTAAAGGAAGTTCGAACATCTTTAACATACTCTTCGTACCCAACGCCTTGGAAAACCTTAGCACAAAAGTTACCACCCGGTTTTAGGACATTACGCGCCATATCTAAAGCCAACTCGACGAGATACATTGAACTGTATTGGTCGGTTGTTTTTACGCCACTCAGGTTGGGCGCCATATCCGAGATAACCGCATCAACCCCTTTGCCATCAATGGTTTGCAAAATACGCTCATAAACAGCTTCATCAGTAAAATCGCCCTGAATAAAGGTAACGCCCACAATGCCATCCATAGGTAGAATATCAGAGGCGATCACTTTGCCGTTATCCCCAACGATTGGCGCGACAATCTGTGACCAACCGCCCGGTGCCGAACCTAGATCCAACGCGATATCACCCGGCTTGATCAACTGATCTTTGTCATTAATTTCAATCAGCTTATAGCTCGCTCGTGATCGATAACCATCGGCTTGAGCTTTTTTTACATAAGGATCGTTAACGTGTTCATCGAGCCATTTCTGACTGGTTTTTGAACGTGCCATAGGTTGTTCGCCATGTTGGTAAAATATAGAGAGCGTTATTGTAATCATGTCCCGTTGTTTTGCAAATATCTCCTGACTTGCAGTGGTGACATTTTGCCAAACAAAAGAGTACAATCGCTGGCGAAAACTTAGTGGGCACAATATATGAAACTGGACCATTTATGAAACTAGATAATGCAAAGAAGCTGCATCAAAAAAAATATCGTGAGGAGTTTGGTCACTATTTAGTTGAAGGGGAGCACTTGATCCTCGAGCTAGATAAAGCAGCACTGTCTCAGCCCTATCTAAAAAACACGATTTTGTATGTGACGGATGAGTATCAAGAATGGGCACAGCAACTCAATCACACATACACCATCACTGCTATTAGTAAAAAACAGATGGCTGGACTAAGTGATACTAAAACGCCACAAGGTATTATTGCCTGCGTCCCTCTACCGACTCAAACAGAGAGAGCGCCTCTGCAAGACGGTGAACGCTGTATCTACTTACATGAAGTACAAGATCCCGGCAATCTGGGCACTATTTTGCGCAGCCTAGCGTGGTTTGGTCAGTTTCGCTTATTATTAAGTCGTAACAGCGTCGATCCCTATAATCCCAAAGTAGTGCGCTCAAGCATGGGGGCTATTTTTCACTTGCCTATCGAACAAGGCGTTGAGCTTACTGAGTTAAATCAGCGCTTTGAGCGTTTTGCTTATCTTGATATGCAGGGTGACAAGGTTAACACGCCCCAATTTGCCGACTATGATTGTTACCTATTTGGTAACGAAGCGCGTGGCGTACCAAAGCAAGCCTTAGCTGATTGTAACGCTCAGCCTTTTACTATCACAGGTAGCGGGAAGATTGATTCATTAAACTTAGCCAGCGCCGTTAACATCTGCGTTTATCAGCTGTCCATATAAAAGCATCATTATAACTTTAAAGATGGACAGATGGTTGTAAGTTAATTTCACGCTATAAGCGCTGAGATTAAAAAAATACTGAATAGCAGAATTTACATGTTTAAAGCTATGTTGGCTTCTCCCCGCACTCACATTAAGAGCCTCCAAAAGGAGGCCAAATTGAATATTCCACCACAATCTCGAATTTGAAGTACATCAGTGATAATAAATCTCAAATATTGTATTGACCTTACCCCAAGGGGAACCTATAAACTGACATAATAAATAGAAAGGGACACCCGCAATGACGCATAGCCTAAAGACAATATGGATAGCAGTATTCAGCATTATTGCTATGCTGTCATCCGGCTACGTGTCTAGTTCTCCAGCCATGAGTGTAAAAATGATGCATCATGCTATGGAGTCAACAGGGTCATCAGCGATCGTTAATCCACAACATATCACTGTTGAAGAGAATAGTGGTCCTTTATACGCCACCACGCCTGCCCACTCTCAGCACCATACGGGTTCCCATTGCGAGCCACAGCAAGAAATAACGCAACATCAGCAAACTGAAAATGATGCGACGACACGCCTACACTGTGGCGAGACAGAAAGTGACATTCACTCCTGTTGCTTATCTGTATGCTCCAGTGTCTTTTATCCTATTCAACATACTAAACCTTTTACTGAATTAGCTTACTCTCTCGCGTTACGTCAACGTCAAACGATTGGCGACACCATCGCGCGTGTACAAAATATCCTTCGTCCTCCCTCCGCTTAGTTCTATCTCTCACACTTTTTAGCTCCAGACTTTCTGACGTTTCAGCCAGTTTGGAAATACTCTACGCGTTTTTAACGCCTATTGTGGATACACATTGTGATTATAGAACCAAAAACGTTTGTGCTAGCTGTTAGTGCTGGTTGTTCTGTCGTATCTATTCTTTCTTACGGGTCCGAGATAGTAACCATCTCCTCTGCGCAACAAGTTAGGGCAACACAGCAACTCAACCTGCTCATTGAAGCAGCTCTATCGCGAGATAGCAGCCGTAAACAATATTTTGCCCAATCCCAAGCAATGCTTGAAAACGGGATTGCGAGTGCAACTCTAATGGATCCCAAACTAAAAATTGGTGTCGGTGGACTGCCTGTCGATAGTTTTAGGTTCGACGAAGATCCCATGACCAACCTCTCTATTGGTCTTATGCAACAATTTGAGCGTGGTGATTCCCGCAAGCTTAATCAACAAAAGTCGACTCAGCAAGCTGAGGGATTAACCGCCCAAATCCAGCTTCGCGAGCGCGAAATAGCCAACCAAATGACGCAACTCTGGCTAGAGCTGGGTTACCAACAGCAGGCAGAGCGTCTGATTGAAGAAAACCAGCGTTTAATGGATGCCATGGTCAGCTATATCCAAACAGACTACTCGATTGGTAATAGTGAAGCCCAAGATCTACTTGCTGCACAATTACAGGTAAATATATTAGAAGATAAACGGTTAGCAAATCGGCAAACACAAGATCGCCTTATCGCGCAGCTATCTGAATGGTTGGGGAATGATTGGGTGCATGACGCACAGTCAATACAAGCCAGCAACCAGCTAACTTGGCATCACCTTGAGCGTGTACTTAGGGAAAGCAAAGCAGATAATCTGTTTTTTAATCATCTAAATCAACATCCTATGGCTCTAATGGCTGATATCAACATCTCGGTCAATCAGACTCAAGTTGAAATCGCACAGCAAGCTTATACGCCACAATTTGGCATAGAAGTAATGTACGGCTATCGCCAAGCCAACAATATGCGCGGAGAGCCGGCCTCCGATCTACTCAGTGCTTATCTGACGATGGACATCCCCCTGTTTACCACCAACAGGCAAGACCGATCTCTTTCCGCTGCACAATATAACGTTGGCGCGGCAAAGTATCAAAAAGATGCCTTGCTTGCGCAATTGCATGCCCAAGTCAATAAACTCATCGCAGATCGTACCGCCCTAGCAGAGCGAATTGAACGTTATCAGTCGAGTCTGCTGCCGCAAACCAACGCCCGTATTGAGGCCGTTGAGCGGGGATACCAAAATAATGAAGCACAATTCAATGATTTAATTACAGCGAGCACTGATAAATTGGCACTCCAACTTGAGTTACAACGCCTCCAAACCGATTGGAATTTGACGAATAGCCAGCTTGCCGCGCTGCTCAATGGTTTCGAATATCAAGTTATCCCTTTGCACAATAATAATTAAGGAACAGAGTCATGAGTACATTTAAAGTGGCAAGTTTTGCACTTGTTGTTGGCATAGGAGTCGGTGTTGGGGCTAACCATATATTCTCAACACCAATCAATGCCTTGTTATCCCATGGTGAGCACAGCCTACCAACAAAGACGGACACAAGCGGAGACAAGGAGCCACTTTATTGGGTCGCTCCCATGGATCCCAATTACCAACGAGATAAGCCAGGCAAATCACCCATGGGAATGGATCTTATCCCTGTTTATGCCGATGAACTTGAGGGGAGCAACAATAAGCCAGGCACCGTTAAAATTGACTCAGCGGTAGAAAACAACCTAGGTGTAAAAACTGACGTCGTCACCTTAGAGCCCCTATTACCGCGCATTGATACTGTTGGCTACATTAGCTTTGATGAGAGCCAACTTTGGCAGACCAATGTTCGCGTATCTGGCTGGGTGGAAACGTTAAATATCAATGCGATCGGCGAAAAAGTTAACAAAGGTGATATTTTATTTACACTCTATTCTCCTGAGTTAATTAAAGCTCAAGAGGAGCTGATCAATGCCTATAAAACCAATCGCACTGCGATGATAAAAGGGGCTACCGAGCGACTACTAACGCTTGGTGTCGACAAAGAACAGATCAATGCCATTACACGACGCGGAAAGGCGACGCAATCGATCGAAATAAAAGCACCAGAAAGTGGTGTTATCGCGAGTCTTAATATCCGAGAAGGTGGCTACCTATCGCCTGCTCAAACAGCAATAAGTGCAGGGTCGCTACGCAACATATGGGTCGACGCCGAAGTATTTGAACGACAAGCCCATTGGATAACACCAGAAAGTAAGGCAACGATGACCTTAGACACTCTGCCAGATCAACATTGGCAAGGAGATGTCGACTACATCTACCCCGTTCTGGATCCTAAAACACGCACGCTGCGGGTTCGCCTAAAATTTGCAAATCCAGAAGGTGTGCTTAAGCCAAATATGTTTGCCAATATAGCTCTAACACCACAAAGCATGACAGAGGTTCTGACGATTCCACGCTCTGCCGTGATTCGCTCTAACGACATGACACGCGTCGTTTTGGCAGAAGGGAATGGGAAATACCGCTCAGCTCGCATCAACGTTGGACGAGAGGCCGGAGACAAAATAGAGGTCCTTCAAGGGCTAGAACTGGGCGACCGCATCGTCACCTCTGCGCATTTCTTACTCGATTCAGAATCAAGTTTATCTGCTGACTTGTCACGTATTAACGGCGTACAGCAACCCGCGGAAACCGCATGGGCGAGTGGGGACATCATTAAGGTAATACAAGATAAGCGCGTATTAACCATTAACCATCAACCTGTTCCTGAATGGGGTTGGCCTGGCATGGTGATGGACTTCTCTGTTGCAGACAATATTGATATAGAACCGCTAACACAGGGAGTCAAACTCGAATTTGAAATGCGCAAAACTGAATCAGGACAATATGAAATAACCGATTACAACGAGAGTGAACAACCCGTCGAGATTGCTCGCTGGGTAACAGGCAATATCTCAACATTATTGGCAGATTTTGGCATGATCACGCTCAATCACCAACCTGTTGCGGAATGGGGTTGGACTAGCGGTGTCATGAACTTTTCTGTTGAAGAGACGGTTAATCTTGCCGATTTTGCAGAAGGTCAAAACGTCCGCTTTCTAATCGAGAAACAAGGCGCTGACTACCTACTCAAGGCACTAGAGCTTAATGAGGAGGCCTTATGATCGGAGCTATTATTCGCTGGTCAATTCAGAATAGATTACTGGTGTTAATTGCAGCACTTGCACTGACTTTCACCGGTCTGTTTAGTGTCAAGAACACTCCTATCGATGCGATTCCAGATCTCTCTGATGTCCAAGTTATCATAAAAACAAGTTATCCCGGCCAAGCGCCTCAGGTTGTCGAAGATCAGGTGACCTACCCTTTAACAACAGCAATGTTGGCGGTGCCCGGCGCTGAAACGGTTCGTGGGTTTTCGTTTTTTGGCGATTCTTATGTATACATAATATTTGATGACAGTACAGATATGTACTGGGCTCGTAGCCGCGTTCAAGAGTACATGAATCAAGTCTCACTACCAGCTGCTGCAAAACCCGAACTTGGCCCAGATGCCACTGGTGTGGGCTGGATACTTAGCTATGTGCTGCAAGACAAAACGGGCCAGCATGATCTGAGTGAGCTACGCAGTCTACAAGATTGGTTTTTAAAATATGAGTTGCAAACCGTAAACGGAGTGTCCGAAGTAGCCACCGTCGGTGGCATGGTGCGCCAATATCAGGTTCAAATTGATCCAAATAAACTCCGTGCCTATGACTTAACGCTGGCACAAGTTAATCAAGCTATAAAACTTGGTAATCAAGAAGTTGGCGCCTCCGTTATCGAAGTAGCTGAAGCTGAACATATGGTGCGCACCACTGGCTATTTAACCTCAGCGGAAGATATTGCAGCCTTGCCTTTAAAGCTATCAGACAATGGGGCCCCTTTAATGTTGGGAGACATCGCTGATATCTTTTTGGGCCCGCAAATGCGACGCGGCATTTCTGAGTTCAATGGTGAAGGCGAAGCCGTTGGCGGTGTGATAGTCATGCGCTTTGGCGAAAATGCCCGTGATGTCATTACAAACGTTAAAGCAAAAATAACGGAGCTTGAAAACGCATTACCTGAAGGCGTTGAGCTCGTGATTACTTACGACCGTTCGGGCTTAATTGATGCTGCGGTTGATAACCTTAATCGCACCTTGATCAAGGAGTTTGTGGTAGTCATCTTAGTTTGTGCGCTATTTCTATTTCATCTTCGCTCATCATTGGTGATATTACTCAGTCTTCCACTCGGCATACTGAGTGCCTTTATTGTGATGCAATGGCAAGGCATCAACGCCAATATTATGTCACTGGGCGGTATTGGTATCGCGATTGGTGCAATGGTTGATGGCGCCATCGTAATGATAGAAAACCTCCATAAGCACATTGAACGTGATGGCAATTCTGGCAAAGATCGCTGGGAGTTGGTGGCAACGGCTGCAGAAGAGGTCGGCACACCGCTGTTCTTCTCTCTTATGATTATCACCCTAAGCTTCGTACCTGTGTTTGCTCTCGAAGGTCAGGAAGGCAAAATGTTTGCACCACTGGCATTCACTAAATCCTATGCAATGGCCGCTTCTGCCGGACTGGCTGTCACACTGGTTCCCGTATTAATGGGGTATTTTGTCCGTGGCCGCATAGTCTCTGAACAAAAAAATCCTATTACACGCGTACTGATCAACACGTACAGACCACTATTGCAACTCAGCTTACGTTTTCCTAAAGCGATGATACTTGTCTCTCTAGTGCTGCTGGCCTCGGCATGGTATCCGTTTAGCAAAATGGGCAGCGAATTTATGCCACCGCTCGATGAAGGCGATCTGATGTATATGCCCACAACCTACCCGGGGATCTCCATCGGCAAAGCGCGTGAGCTATTGCAGCAGACCAACAAGTTGATCAAAACAGTACCGGAAGTAGACACGGTTTGGGGCAAGGTTGGGCGAGCCGAAACCGCCACTGATCCAGCGCCATTAACCATGATCGAAACCTTCATTCAATTGAAACCACAACAAGAGTGGCGCCCAGGCGTCACCACGGAGAGTTTACGCAGTGAGTTAGACAAATTAGTGAACTTTCCTGGGCTAAGCAATGCGTGGGTAATGCCGATTAAAACCCGTATCGACATGCTTTCGACAGGGATAAAAACCCCGGTCGGAATTAAAGTCTCTGGGCCAGATTTAAAAGTAATCGAAGAAATTGGACGCACATTAGAAGATGTTGTAATTCAGGTTCCTGGCGCGATATCTGTCTACGCAGAACGTGTGGCCGGGGGGCGATATATCACCATTGATATCGACCGACATCGCGCCTCACGCTATGGCCTGTCAATTCAAGATATTCAACAAGTTACCAGCGCTGCAATTGGAGGAATGAAAGTTGCTGAAACTGTAGAGGGGTTAGAACGCTATCCTATCAATGTTCGTTACCCACAGCACTATCGCGACTCGGCTTATGCTTTAGAGAACTTACCACTCGTCACACCATTAGGGGCGCACATCACTTTGGCAGACGTTGCAACTGTCCGGTATGAGGATGGTCCTCCAATGATAAAAACTGAAAATGCACGCCCCAACGGATGGATCTTTGTTGATATAGAAGGGCGCGACCTTGGCAGTTTTGTCGCTGAAGCTCGCCAGCGCGTCACCAATGAGGTCAACCTCCCGACAGGCTATGCCATCAACTGGTCTGGGCAATACGAATATATGCAACGTGCCATGGAGAAACTGAAGGTTGTCGTCCCTGTAACACTCGGCATTATCTTTATCCTACTTTATATGAGCTTTCGTCGTTTGGGTGAAGTTGCCATTATTGTAGGTACATTGCCACTTGCACTCGTTGGTGGGTTATGGTTGATGTATGCGCTTGATTATAACCTATCGATTGCAGTTGGTGTCGGGTTCATTGCGCTCGCAGGTGTGGCAGTGGAGACCGCTATCATTATGTTGGTCTATTTAAATCAGGCATGGCAACACCGTGTTGATGAGCGACAGCAACAAGGGCTGTCACTAACAGACCAAGATCTTGAACAAGCGATATTGGAAGGCGCAGGACAGCGTATTCGTCCAGTGATGATGACTGACCTTACTGTCGTTATCGGCCTCATTCCGATAATGATAAGCACTGGCACCGGTTCTGAAGTGATGCAGCGCATTGCCGCCCCTATGCTAGGAGGCTCAATCTCATCGGCCTTATTAACTCTGCTGGTTTTACCTTCAATCTATAAGATATGGAAAACCTACTCATTTCGACTACAACATACTCAAAGCACAGTAACTCAGGTGAGTTCAAACTAAAGGAATTACTCAATGAACAAGATCAATAAAGCCTTAGTAATGGCAGCACTCATTAGCACATTTAATGCCGCAGCGATGACAGCTGAAGCGTTTTCAAAACTCACACCACAGCAAGCGCTAGAGCAATCCCATCAGTGGCACCGCACGGGAGAGGCCAGCGTGAAAGTGCTTCCGCAGAGCCTAGAGGCGACGCTGCCTTCTGGTGAGCAAGTTTCAATGCCGCTGGGCGATCAATTCTTACTCTCCATTGCACCTTTTGTCCACCAGACTCATGCTTGCACTTACCATGTTCCGACTGGATGTCAGGGAGAAATGGTGGAAGAAACCATGCATCTAACCATTAAAGATGCTATTTCCGGCGAAATACTCAAAGACGAACAAGTTACTACACAAAAAGATGGCTTTCTTGATGTTTGGGTGCCACGCGGCGGCGAATATCAATTTGATATCCGTCAAGGAGGTTTAACAGCATCGGAAATTCTCAGTAGTGAGGGTAACAGCCGCACCTGCATTACAACCATGCAATTAACTGCACTGTAGTAATAGAACAGTAATTCAAAGATAGGCAGCCCCTATAAACATTAAGCATCAATTTGATTGATATAAAACGAGAGAATTAATATGAAAAAATCACTATTTGCTATCCTGCTAATCACCATTACCGCAGGCGCGTTCGCAGCGATGGATCACTCCCAAATGGATCACTCAAAAATGGACCATGGTAATATGATGAATATGGAGGGCATGTCTGACGTTGGAATGCCCGCAATGGGCGCTAAGCCAGATAAGGTCATCCATGTACTGTTAAATGATGATATGAGCATCACCTTCAAAGATGACGTAACAATCGAGCCTAATGATGTGGTCCAGTTTGTGGTAATGAATGCAGGTAAAATAGACCATGAGTTCACCATTGGCTCAACAGAAGAGCAGATAGCTCATCGAGAAATGATGAAAGAAATGCATCATCACAACCACGATTTTAATAACTCTGTTTCCGTTGCGCCAGGAAAAGCTCAGCAGTTATTGTGGCATTTCCATGGTGATAACAATGTAGAGTTTGCTTGCAATATCTTAGGTCATGCCGAAGCAGGGATGATAAAACGTATTTCGTTGTAACAAATGTGCCAAAGCCTGATTAACTCAGGCTTTGGTTTGGTTACGCCTGTCATCGCGTTTATTGCAATTCTAACCTTAACTACTGTGCAAAATATATTAACCACATTAAGCAGCAGATAAAGAAGTCCATTATTATCGTTGCTCTTTTCAGCGGCGGCTTGATATTATTGTTTGACATTGGCAGGTTTAGAGCCACCGTACACTGCAAAGTTGTAGTACTTCCAAATCACATCAATATTCACAAAACCTAAATCCTTCAACCAATCAATCTGGCTCATTAGCTTTGCAGGGCTATCCTCTTCACGATATTTAGGTAACCACTTATTATCTATCTCGTCAGAAGAAACAGACTGCAGCATGAAAGATTTCCATTTGCTGAGATAGGTCGATTGCAGTGTATCGGATGAGGCTAATACAACATCAGCATTGAGAAAAATACCGCTTGGAAGAAGAGCATCATAGATCTTTTGATAGAAGTGAATTTTATCGTTGTCGCTGACAATATGGTGCAGCGCCAGCGATGATACAACCACGTCGTAACGATCTTGAAATTGAAATGTATCGAAATTCCCAACTTCATAGCGAATACCATCAAAAGCCTGAAGCTTCAACTTAGACATTTCTATCATTTTCTCGGCTAAATCTAAGCACTTGATCTTCGCATTGGGGAAAGCCTCTTTGACCTTCAGTGAAATGGTGCCAGTACCGCACCCAAGATCAATTACGTTAATGGGTTTTGAACGGTCAAATGGGATAGAAGAAATCATGCTATCGATCATTTCTAAGTAGTGAGGGATCAGTTTTAAAATTATCTCATCGAATTCTTGGGCTTCTTCCTCAAAATGTGCCTTTACAGTATCCATACCTAATTTCCTGTGCGTATTACCTATAATCTCGAGACGTTGCCTTATTGAACGAAGCCGTTGTACGGCAGAGTAAAGTGTCAGATGAAAGTGCTGGTTGAATGCCCTGTTCGCTTACTTGCCCGTCACTAAACGAGTTAGTCTGCGAGCTATCAAAAATATAATCATCAATGTCAGTACGATAAAATAAACCATCGTTGATACACTCTTAGCTAATGTAAAGGTGCTACTGGTAGTAACTAAACTCTCTGAGAGAGTGGGATAATCTCGAATCATCAACCAGATAAAAATGTTTTCAACATAATCAAGTACACACACAAATATTGGGATAACGGTTATATACCGCCAAATGCGATGACTGAGCCTACCAACAATGATTAACCATTGGAACAAAGAAAAATAGCAAAGTGCGAACAAAATTGGATAAAAGATATCCAGAGTCAATTGTAGAGAAACATAGACTTCACGCCCTTCTTCACCAAGCGCCGTTAACAAAGCCATAGCGTCTTGATAGCTATAACCCAATGGGGACATATCAAATATCGGTATTCCGCCCGAATGCTGCATAAGCATTGGAATGCTATATATAACCATGATGAGATACACAGTATTAGCTGCAACAAACAGCGCCAATACTAACTTCCCTGTGATTCGAGGTTGAATCCCTTTAGACATTGTATATCCTTATAAAGCCCTCAATTCTTGTTGTAACACCATCACTCGAAGATTTACAAAGACATAAATAGAATTAAGCCAACGAAACCTATTCGCTACAACTTCCTGTATGAGCAAAACTTATCAGCCTAACGCTACAAGGTAAACGGCCTGCGAGTATCGATGCCTATTCTCGTGCTATCCGTCGGAGAAATCAGTTCTTTAATTGCAGTGCTGATACATATTTAACTCGTTCGATAATATCCATACGTTTCCTATTAACCTAGCAGCCTATTAGGCTGCCCACTGTTTTATGCCATGCTGCTAGTAAATTGATTTGTCACTGGCGCATCAGGCTTTTCAATACAAGCATGTCAATGTATCTCACATGACTCGACCAACGGGCGGGAGTGCAATAAAAAGCGGCATAAACGAGTTGCTATCGTTTATGCCGCTTTACGCTTCGTCTTAATCTTGGGTATTGCGCTGTACGCGAATGATTACAAGAAGTTACTATCCGTCATGCTTTTTGCAAAGCAGTCGATGTTAGCGAGCGTTACCTCAGATATATTGTGCAACGCCTCTTGGGTTAAGAAGGCCTGATGACCCGTAAACAGTACATTGTGACAGGCTGACAGGCGGCGGAACACATCATCGACAATCACATCGTTTGACTTGTCTTGGAAGAACAGCTGTTTTTCGCTTTCATACACATCCAAGCCCAATGAGCCAATCCGACCTTGTTTTAACGCTTCAATCGCTGCCGCAGAATCGAGGAGTTCACCACGGCTGGTATTGATGATCATCACACCATCCTTCATCTTGGCAAATGCCACCTGATTAAGTAGATGATAATTCTCTTTCGTCATCGGGCAATGGAGCGAGATGATGTCAGATTGGCTAATTAAGGTATCAAGTGAGCAATACTCACCGCCAAGTTCGGTTGCAACCTTGCTTGGGTATGGGTCATAACACAGCACCCTCATGCCAAGTCCTCTTAGAATGCGCAGTGTCGCGAGCCCTATCTTTCCCGTTCCAATAATACCGGCAGTCCGGCCATGGAAATTAAAACCGACTAAGCCTTCTAGGGAAAAGTTAGCATCGCGGGTACGTTGGTATGCCTTATGAAATCGGCGATTTAACGTCATCATCAGCCCAACAGCGTGCTCGGCAATGGCCTCAGGTGAATAAGCGGGGACGTGCGCTACAGCAATGCCATTTGCCTTTGCAGCGACAAGATCAACGTTATTAAATCCTGCGCATCGAAGGGCAACCATCTTCACTCCGAAAGAAGCGAGCTTTTCCAATGTTAGGCGAGAAAGATCATCATTAACAAAGGCACAGACTACCTCACATCCTTTTGCCATCTTTGCGGTTTTCTCTGTGAGCAGAAAATCATAAAAATGGTAATTAACCCTATGATCTCCTTTTGCCTGCTCAAAAGATTGTTGATCGTAAGACTTGGTACTAAAGAAGGCGATATTGATCACGATAGCGTTCTCATATAAATGAAAGACATTTACAGTCTACTCGAGAAAATTCACCTCGGCGCATTAAAACATGCGGACTTCGTTATGCTTGATCATGATAAAGAGGTATGGCGCTACATGTACACCACCTCTTCATTATTTAGTACCTGCTTAAGTGGGGATAAATATGAACTGCCCCGCAAAGTTACTAACTTCCCATAGTGTTAGAGCTTACTCCAACCCTTATAAATGATCATTCAAAACCTATATTCAGTTAGTAACAAGGGAATAATATGCAAACACGCAAACTTGGTAATTCAGCACTCAATATATCGGTATTAGGATTAGGCAGCTGGGCAATTGGTGGCGACATTGGCGATTGGGGCTGGGGTAAACAATCAACACCGCAATCTATTAAAGTCATTCACGCAGCACTGGAGCATGGGATCAATTGGATAGATACTGCACCAGCCTATGGGTTAGGGAATGCTGAACTTATCATCGCAAAGGCGCTAAAACAGACTCACCATAAACCCTACATATTTACCAAGTGTGGCTTTCGTTGGCGGGAGGGTGACTCTGAGCTTATCGCTCAACTTGATCGAAAGTCTATTCTTGAGGAAGTTGACAGTAGCCTCTCTCGACTTAGCGTTGAGTGCATTGATCTTTACCAAATTCATTCGCCGAATCCAGACAGTCAACTTGAAGAAGCCTGGCAAACCTTAAGCGAGCTGCAACAAGCAGGAAAAGTTCGCCATATTGGCGTCTCGAATTTCTCTAAGCAGCAGTTGCAACGAGTGCATACCATTGCCCCAGTGACATCCTTACAACCCCCTTACTCGCTGATTAATCGTCAAGTCGAAGAAGAGGTATTGCCATGGTGCCAACAGCAAAAGGTTGGAGTTATACACCACTCCAGCATGAGTCATGGGTTGTTAACAGGGAAATGGAGCCACCAGCGAATCAAGGAACTTGATCAACGCGATTGGCGTCACAAAAGCCATCAATTCCAAGACCCTCACTTTAGCAAGGTTCTGGCGCTAGTCGACAAATTAGCCTCGCTGGCACACGCCAAACAATGTAGCATCGCTCAGCTTTGTTTGGCATGGACGCTATCTCATCCTGCCACAACTGGCACCATCATTGGGGCGAGAGATACACTCCAGCTCGATGAGCTACTTCCAGCTGCCAACCTCTCGCTGTCCCAAGCAGATTTGGCCGTGATCAATGACTATTGCAACTGTTTATAGCTTCTAACAGCAGACCATTAGAGCAAATCAGAATAGTGGTCGATTTTCCAGTTAACGTGTTGTAGGCATTCATCAATCTCTGCACGTTTTCTTTCTAAACGCATTTTGTGTTCAGATAATATAGTTAGAAGAAACGCTGGCTGTTTATCCTCATTCTTCACCCGTTGAGCATACGCTTGGATGTCTTTTAGTGGCATGCCTGTCACCTTAAGGCATTGAATGAAATTCAACCAATGAACATCGTGCTCCCGATAATAACGATGGCCCGCATCATTTCTCGGTATGGGGTAAATCAGTCCCTGTTTCTCATAATAACGCAAAGTGTGTAGGCTTAACCCTGTCTTCTCAGATACTTGCTGAATTCTCACTAATCATCCTTTCTACATGAGCGATTGCTACAGACCTTGAACATATCAACAGATCTATAAAACAACACGTTCAAAAGCCAGAAATGCGAGGCAATAATACCTTTATTCTCACTCTCTCCATCTTTGAGTTAGTCGTGTGGCACTCAGGGAAGTTGCGGGGGTTATAGCGTGGATACACTGAAGATGACACTCATTACGTAATGAGTGTCATCTCATGGTGCCAATTACATTTGTGGGTAAAACACTTACGGCTGTTGGCGAGTCGCCGCAATCACAATTTCACGAATGCAAACGTTCTGTGGTTGCCCATAAGCAAACGCAATGCTGTTAGCGATATCGGTTGGTGCAATCACACCGCCCATGCCCTCTTTCCATTCGCCGTAACCCGCTTTAATCGAATCATCCGTGGTGTGGCTAAGCAGCTCTGTCTCAACGGCACCTGGGGCAATAGTAATTAAACGCACAGAATCATCGGCGACTTCTTCACGGATATTTTCAGTGATCGCATGCACCGCAAACTTGGTTCCACAATAGGCAGCATGATCAGGAAACGTTTTACGCCCCGCCACAGAGCTGATATTGACTACTGTGCCGCCTTTACGTTGGCGCATTTTCTGCAGTACCAAATGAATACCGTTAAGCAGACCCATAACGTTAACATCAAACATCGCTTTCCATTCAGCCGGGTTTTGCACATCAGCTTTCCCTAACAACATAACGCCCGCGTTGTTAATTAAGCAATCAACTGGGCCAAACTGCTGTTCTGCAGCATCAATGGCTTGCTTGAATGACGCTAAATCGGTCACATCAACTTTATAGCATAGTGTATTGGGTAAATTTAACGCTTCAAGACGCTCAATGCGGCGGGCTAACAACAACAATGGGTGACCTTCTGCACTCAAACGTTTTGCGGTTGCTTCACCAATGCCTGAACTTGCTCCAGTGATTACTACTAGTGGCTTCGTCATGTTCTATCTCCTCTCTTCAATTGCGGCTAAGTATAGTTGTGCTATACACTGCGATATATAAGTCTTATCGGAAATCACTGTTTAGTCACAATGAACAATATTGAATTCCTTGGCCTGCGGGCCTTGATCGCGGTCATCGAAGAAGGTAGCTTTACCGCTGCCGCTGAAAAACTGAGTGTTGGAAAATCGAATTTAAGCCAACAAGTCAGCCAGTTGGAAGAGCGCCTTGGGGTGCAGTTACTGCATCGCACCACAAGGAAATTGCGCCTTACTCAGGAAGGCGAACAATTTTTCCATCAAGCCAGGCCAGCTTGGCAACAACTGCAATTGTCATTTGAGCAAACCAAGCTGCACGCCGACGAACTGGCTGGGGTCATTCGCGTTAATACCGTTGGCGGGCTTTTAGGGGAGGAGATTATCGCCCCGCTACTCATTGCGTTTGAAGATGCTTACCCTCACGTTAAAGTAGAGTTCGACTTCAGTAGTCAAAAAGTCGACCTTCTCAATACTAATTATGACCTTGTGCTAAGAATGGGCAATTTGCCTGACTCAAGTCTCATTGCGCGAAAAGCCTTTTCATTGCGTACTGTGCTTGTTGCCTCGCCAACATACTTGAAAAGCACACCGTCGATTGTTCAGCCAAAAGATCTAGAACACCACCAGCTGATTGTCGGCTCAGTGAAAGAGTGGGAGCTAACGAACAATGAAGAGACAGTAAAAGTGCATGCACACCACGGTCGCACGATTGCCAATGGCCGAATAATGTACCAACTTGCCACCGCGCACCGTGGCATTGCACGTTTGTCCGAACTCTATGTGAAAAATGAGATCAAAAACCACACTCTGGAAGAAGTACTGCCAAACTGGAATCAAACATTGACCGACATCTACCTTGTCTGTCCTCCCGGAAAGTACCAATTAAAACGCATCAAAGCACTAATGGATTGGCTAGTTTTACACGGACAGCAAGCCATCGATGATCACTAACCACGTTAATGCTCAGACACCAAGTCGCAACCGGATAAGAACCGTGTCAGGCATTGATTCACCGTGTGAGACGACTCAAACTGTGGTGCATGCCCTGCCCCCTCGATAATACAAACACGGTTACTATCACCGAGTAGGTCAGATACATAGCTCACTTTTTCGACCGGGAATATTTGGTCATTTTCTCCCCATAACAACAAGGTGTTCACTTTTGCGTCTCCTAACGCCTTAAGATCGGCAGCAGGGTCATATTGTAAGAACGTTCTCGCGGAACGAATCAGCCCACGCGAAAAACCCTTGTAGCGCATCTGCACTTCATAGCGATGGGCAATATCAAAATGCTTATCCGGCTCAGCTAAATCATCCAGCAACTTTGATGCTAACCTTGGTATATAAAATGCCCGTGCGAGAAAAGTGCCGATAATCGGCCATTTTAAAGGCCCAATATTGATTGGAGCATGAAACGGGGCGATAAAACTGACACTGGCCACGCGGGAAGGGAAGTCATTGGCAAAAGCACTGGCAATCGCCCCTCCCATTGATAAACCAACGAGATGGATGGGTTGTTCAATTGCCAAGTAGTCGAGTAACTCTCTCAACTGCTGAATAAATGTCTCGCGGTTATAAGCGACATTAGGGCGAGCTGAAAAGCCGCGTCCGTAAATGTCATAGGTCAACACGCAATAGCCCGCCTTTGTTAACGCATCAACATTGCGCTCCCAAGCAAAAGAGGGAAACGAAAAACCATGAATTAAAACGACAACAGGCCGCTGCCTATCACCATACAATGAATAAAACACGTGCCCTGCACTGAGCAAGGCTAAATCGCCATGCTCGGTGTTAACCATTTCCGGACGTAACTCTTCTTCCTCCGAATTTAAATAACACAGTACGGCATACGCCATACCACACCCCACCATTACCACCACCGCCAATAGCACTAACATGCTCTGCGCCCCTTTCTGTTTTTTACAGAATAGTTAATATGGCGAAGGTCACGGTGAAGATCGCATCAATGCCTTATAAAGTATGCGCAACGTGTCATAAGTGTGACAACCTGAGCACCATCATCACAGTGTGCCTTTGCCCCGCAGCGCGTTATACTCGCCCTACCCTCATTAAACGTGATAATCCAATGACAGTATCTCCATTGCCCATAGAGCAACACTGCCGCCAATACCTCGTTGATAATATGCTTGAAGACGCAGCCCACGATATGGCGCATGTTGAGCGTGTTGTCTCAGCAGCCAGAAAGCTGGCACAGCAAGAAAGCGCCGATCTCTCTATCATTCTGCCTGCGGCTTGGCTTCATGACTGTATAAACTTACCCAAAAACCACCCAGATCGCGCGCGTGCGTCCACCTATTCCGCCGAACATGCCATCCATTTTCTCGATCAACATGGCTACACCGCTAAGCAATTATCTGAGATTCACCATGCCATTGCAGCCCACAGCTATAGTGCCGGTATTGCACCTCGCACCCTTGAAGCAAAAATTATCCAAGATGCTGACCGCTTAGACGCACTAGGCGCTATCGGCACTATTCGCTGCCTACAAGTTGGCCAACTGCTCGCACGCCCGCTTTATCACTCTGAGGATCCTTTTTGCCAAGGCCGTTTCCCAGATGATAACGCCTACACCCTAGACCATTTCTATACCAAACTGCTTAAATTGAGTCGCACCATGAATACTCAAGCTGGAAAGCTCGAAGCTGAACGCCGTAGTCAGTTTATGCTGCAATTTCTCACCCAATTAAGCCAAGAAATCTAATGCGCTAACTGAATGGGCATAACCGCAATAGGCACGATAGTGCCGCGGTATTATCTCTGACACGGTTCTGACCCCAGCCTTACATCGCACCCTCCCTGCCATGCTAATCTCCACGCAGATAATGAAATACACCGCTCCACGTAAGAGGCATCATGAACACAAAATCCATTCTGGCAGGGTTGTTACTCTTTTCTGCTAGCGCTACGGCATACTCGCCCTATACCGCCGGCAATCAAACCTACATCGGTTACGCACGCGGATACTATCAATTAGACGCAACACAACACAGCCATTCCACCATCCACGCCATTTCTGAGAAAGATTGGGGAAACAAATACTTTGCCGGCGTTAGGCTTGGAGATAATTTTGCAGTCGAAGGCTTTCATTACGATTTTGGCACCTTGCACGATGCGCGTCATCAAGCGGCGCGAACCAAAACATCTGGGGTAACCAGTATTATGCACATTCCTCTTGGCAATAACTTGTCAGTATTCGGTAAGTTGGGTGTTCATCAATGGGACATGCGTATCTCTTCCCGTCGTACCATTGAGAAAAGCGAGGGCGCAGATGTGCTATTTGGCGCTGGGGTTGCGATGCAATTAGGCGCGTTTGGTCTGCGTTTAGAGCATGAAAAGTTTGAATTTGATAAAAATGATATAGGGGTCACCTCTTTGGGTGCAGCGATCTATTTCTAACCCAGATCGAACCTCACCAATTTCTACCACCACAATGGGATACCCGTGCTACTGATCTGCTGCTATACTCGCAGCCAACAGATATAGAAGGTATCCCATGAAACTAAATCAAGAGCTGCAGCAACTGAACAACCGCCTAGATAAATCTCGCCGTCAACTCGCTATTGCTGAAGCAGCGCGTGATGCAGAGAAGCTATCGCAGCTAAAAAAAGAGATCGCCAATCTCACTCAACAAATCACGGCCAACAAGAAAAAGCACGTACAGGAACTTAGTACCCAAGCACAAAAAATCACAGCCATGCCTTTTCACCGTGCTGTGACCAAGCAAGAGCAAGCTGATATTGGTCAGCTTAAAAAGAAAGTAAAAGGGCTAGTGATTGTTCACCCAATGACCGCTTTAGGTAAAGAGATGGGCTGTACTGAAGTCACTGGATTTGCTTTCAAACCGTTTTAACTAAAACCTATCATAAAAAAGGCGAGATATTGTATCTACTACCTCGCCTTTTTGTATCTGCTCACGATGCTATATCTGAGGTTAACTTGCCATGTAAAAAAGATGGTTCAGGGGCTAAAAATGCAGCCTTAATGCAATTTGCTAACTCTCCCCTTAACCCTACTGACATATTAGAACCAAGCATAATGTAGCTCCACTGAATATCATTGTTGAAAAAATTAGGCTTCACCTCTTCAAATCTATCGCCGATAGGTGATGATGCTATAACATACTCAGGTAACATCGCCCAACCATCGTTCTCTACATGCGATAACAACATATCTTGGTTACTAATAACACATCTATCTGTAGAGAGACCAATCACTTTAAACATTTGAATTGCCAAATAACTTTCTAAGATATACTCTGTTTCATGCTTTAAATCTGCGAGTGTACAGCTTTTCATTTTTCCAAGTTTAGTTTCTTTACCTGCATAAATAGCCATCTTAAAAAAACCCAAATTAATAAAGTCGAGTCCTTTAGAGGGTATCGTTCCTTTTCCTGCCATCAAGGTTATTCCAAAGCTCGCTTCATCGGTGACAACAGAGCGATGCACTTCTTCTAATTCTCTATGAAACCAATTAATTTGAACATGCGGATATTTATTTTTCATCATCCGATGTGCTTTCATTAAAATAACTATCGGTATTGAACTATCGTAATAAACGTTAAATTGTCCTACTTCATCTTTATTTAAACTTGTACTGAAAAATTGCAAATGTTGAGCAGAAAAAAGAATGTGCTTGGCAAGCGCTAATATTTGTGTGCCATTCTCAGTGAGCTCAGACCCATGAGGGCCTCGCGAAAACAATGAAACATCGAGATCTATTTCTAGATTTTGAATGTGCTGATGTATTGTTGAGCGGTCTTTCTTTAATGATTTCGCAGCTTTGCTATAACTACCATGGACAGCCAAAGCATCAAATGCGATTAACTGCTCAAGACTAAATTGAGGATTATCTTTCATAAGTAAACTCAAACTACTTGCTCATCTATTTTCTATTCTATCAGTATACATCGCATGAATTTCATTGAGAATGATAAGGTGTTGGGCGTTTCCCAATGGAACTGATATTACACGCTGAAGAAGCTAATCTATAATCCGTCCCGAATCCCTACAATAGGTACATAATAAAATGTTTAAGAAAAAATTACTTTCTGCAACTGCTTTTGCAGTACTTTTCGGTGGCGTAGTGGCAGATTCTCACGCTTGCTCTCGAATTTCATGGGATACCGAGAAAGGGGTCTTTGTATCACGTACGTTTGACTGGATAGAAAGCTCTCACGCCGCACTAGAAAACTTCCCTAAAGGCTTCGAGTATACGCGCTCACTTCGTGCAGATGCTTTAGTTGAACAAGCCAAATATGCTGTAACGGCGATTACCAGCTACGGTGCGCTGGTTGGTGAAGGTGTAAACGAAGCTGGCCTGTCAGGTAATGTTCTGTTTTTCAATGAAATGGATATTAAAGATATCCAGTCGAGTGAATCTCTAGGTCATGCTAAATTGATGCAACACTTGCTATCACAATATGCAACGGTTGCCGATGCTATCAATGCCATGGAAAACATGGACATGATGACAGATGAAATTCCTGGTATGCCGACAACAATGACTGTTCATTTTAGTTTGCAAGATACAACGGGTGATGCTGCAATCATCCAATGGCAAGAAAAAGAGTTAAAGATATGGCATGGTCCTGAGCACAATATCTTAACCAACTCACCAGAGTACCAAGTACACCTTGCAAACTTAGCTGAATCTTCACAAGACTGGGGACCAATTGAAGAGCAAGACTCTGAAGTTGATCTAA
Source organism: Thaumasiovibrio clandestinus (assembly GCF_047250365.1). Taxonomy (NCBI): domain Bacteria; kingdom Pseudomonadati; phylum Pseudomonadota; class Gammaproteobacteria; order Vibrionales; family Vibrionaceae; genus Thaumasiovibrio; species Thaumasiovibrio clandestinus. The sequence continues at coordinate 230,717 of NZ_JBLBVL010000007.1, read as the reverse complement.
AAACCAATGGTAACCTGCACTCTCAAGATCGTTTTATCAGCAACTCGTATTTCTATAACCATCTAAAAGAGCCAAGCAGCGTTGCAAACGGACTACTAAAACTAGAATCTGTTATTTATAAAGTGCCACATGACGCACCAAACCGTCCAATCAACGGTCAAATGACGGGTTATGGTACTGAATGGATGGTAACTCAGAATATTACTACCGGTGATGCTGTATTACGCTACACGTGGAACGATAGCTTCAATGTCATGACCTACAATGTGAAAGATATTCAAGCTTCAGGCGAACGTTTAAAGCTTGATGTCACTCAACCGGGTCTATTTGGTGATATCACCCATCTTATCCTGACTGAAGGCAAAATCTAATTTTATTAAATAACTGAGTTACCAGAATGCAGCGTTAAAGCGCCTTCATTCCTACCACTCATTTTAATGAACTCTTGAAGCCAAGCTAACGTTGTTAGGTTGGCTTTCTTTGCTTAAAATGAGATCGTTTACACTACTTCCATTAGCACTTTTATGGTTAAATGAGATGTGACACGAAATTGTCACGCTCATCGTTGCCAACGTTCTCGGCATCGGGTCAAATGAAGTCAATTAATAGCTAGCAAGGAACACCATGGCCACGATTAAAGATGTCGCTCGCGAAGCTAACGTATCCGTCGCGACCGTATCCCGTGTCATCAATAACTCTCCCAAAGCGAGCCAAGCGGCCGTGGCCTCTGTGAAAACCGCCATGAAAAAGCTAGGCTATCGCCCTAATGCTAATGCCAGAGCATTAGTTAGCCAATCGACAAATACCATGGGCGTGTTAGTTTCCGACGTGTCGGATCCCTTCTTTGGCTCGATGGTAAAAGCCATTGATGGTGTGGCACGTGAAAACAGTAAACACCTACTGATTGGCAATGGATATCATGACGAAAAAACAGAACGTGAGGTCATTGAGCTGCTCATCAACAATCGCTGCGAGTCACTGGTTATCCATTCAAAGGCTCTGAGTAACGAGGAGTTGGTAGCGTTTTCAAAAGAAGTCCCCGGCATGGTCTTTATCAATCGATTTATCCCTGAAATTGCCGACAGGTGTATTGCGCTCGATAATCATAAAGGAGCCTATCTCGCGACTGAATACCTGATTAAGCACGGTCATCAGCATATTGGCTTCCTTAGTTCCAATCAAGATATCGAAGACACCACGCAGCGGTTAGCAGGATATAAAGATGCTTTGCGTGCTTACAAACTGCCTGTATCAGACAGTTACATTGAAACCGGTACACCGGACGAGCAAGGAGGTGAAGCTGCGATGACTAACCTTCTCTCTAAGGGTCTTCCGCTCACCGCCGTTGCCGCATATAACGACTATATGGCAGCTGGAGCCTTAGCAGTATTAGAGGAAAATCAGTACGTTGTGCCAGAAACTATGTCATTGATTGGTTTTGATGATGGATTGATTGCCAAATACCTTCATCCAAAGCTCACTACGATCCGTTACCCTATCCAGATGATGGCAAAAAAAGCAGCACAATTATCTCTTCATCACGCAGGTTCAAGTAATACCAGCGTAGACACGCACCTATATAGCCCCACATTGGTTCGTCGTCAATCCGTTGCCGTCAGTGGCAAGGGTACATAACAATAATATCAGTCAGGCAACGCAGTCGTATTGCGTTACCTGTCTTTATCTCAGTATAAATTTAACGTCGAGCTATTCACTCACAATCAGTTGGTAAGTGGTTGTATATTGGTAGACTTGACCCGGCATTAGAATCACTCCCTCTTGCGGCCATTCAAGGTGATTGGGCGAGTCTGGCAGAAACTGCGTTTCTAGTGCAAAGCCGCTATAAGTACCGTACTTCCCACCGCACCGATTAGGGCAGCCCTTTAAATGATTGCCAGAATAGAACTGCATCGCAGGTTTGTCTGAAAAAACACGCATGGTCAATTTACTGTCCGGCGAAACAACTTCAGCAACCAGATTTTCATTGCGCGGCGCGAGATAATAGCTGTGATCATACCCGCCTAATTCCGTAAGCTCATCATTGAGGGCGATATGCTCTCCAATGCGCTTTGGCTGACGAAAATCAAAGTATGTGCCTTCTACATCACGTAAACCAGTAAAAGGGATCCCATCGGCACCAACAGGAAGATACTGATCTGCATAAATTGTTAGCCAGTGATCTAAACAGCCTTGCTTTCCATCCTGGCCCGCTAGGTCAAAATACGCGTGATTAGTTAAGTTAACCGGACATGGTTGATCAACTACAGCACAATATTGCAAATGCAGCGCATCGTCCTCATCCAAGGTAATGGTTAAATTTACCGAGAGTTGTCCCGGAAAACCCTGATCACCATGATCACTATGCAAAGAGAAACTCAGCCGGCTTTTAGTCAAAGACTCTAAATGCCAACGTCGTTTATCAAAGCCATCACACCCACCGTGCAGTGCATTTGCCCCATCATTTTGACCGATGTGATACTCGATTCCATCAATAGAAAAGCGCCCATTCGCAATACGATTTGCATAGCGACCAACGGTCGCACCAAGATATGCCGTCTGTGTTTGATAGTCTTTAAAGTTGGCGTTACCCAGCAGAACCTCACGCTCGTTACCATCGACCACCACCTTCCAACTTAACCAGGTCGCACCAATATCCATAAAGCGGGCACTGGTTCCTTTGCTATTTTCCAATCTAAACCCATTAACCGGACGACCATCAGCGGCGATTGGCTGTTCCGATTTATCTACATCTACAAGCGTAGTCACGGCGACTCCTTCATATCGAAATACGACTAAACAAATACACCACTAACAACATACCATCACCGCTCGATATGTAAACGTTACCAGTCACATAACGAACAGTTCCTACCACGATAGAGCGTGCTGAAATCTGTCGCATTTTCGAGCACACTGAAACGATCAATCATATAAAAGTCTGATTAGCGTCTACACTTTCAGCGCGAGGATTTATTACAGGAGAAGATGATGAAGAGCAACCTAATCCTAATCAGCATGTTGGCAGCCGCGCTGACTGCCTGCGATAGCAGTGAAAAATCGGCCGAAGGCATTCAGGGAGAAGAGCCCACTGTCATCGAGCAAGAACCAGTCTCTGAAACCAGTGCTGACATGATGGATGAAGTCAACGATACTGCCACTAGTGTCTCTGACACTCTCAGCGAAACAGTAGAAGGGGCAGTAAACGCAACCGGGGAGTTCGTTGATTCAGCAAAAGAAACAACCAGTAATGCGTTAGATAGCGTATCGGATACAATTGATAGTGCGACCACATCGCTCACCGATGCGTTAGATGGCACCAAAGCTGACATGGATGCATCTGCACAAGAGGCCTCTGACACCCTAGATGCGGGCGAAGAAGAGCTAAATAACACTGCTGATGAGATGGAGTCTGCTATCTCCGGACAGTAGTTCTACGTAAAACCCTCAATCAACTAACTGGCCTCGCCAAGCGTAAAACTGGCGAGGCTAGTTGGTATTATTCGACAGTGAATGATGCTTGACGTGACGTCGTCGCGTCTTCACCAATGTAAACCAGCATGTCTCCACGCCCTGCAAGCAGTTGTTTCGCATTACCAAAATATGTGCGCTTTTCTGGTGTTAGCGCAAAATCAACCTGCTGAGATTCACCTGGGGCTAAGGTAATTCGTGCAAAGTCTTTTAGTTCTCGTTCAGGACGAGAGGTCTGTGCGACACAGTGACGAAGATAGCACTGCACGACTTCCGTCGCTGTGACATTACCACTATTCGTCACTGTCACTGAGGCGACCTGTGTCTCTTGCTGCCCTAGCAGGGTCGAACTCAATGTAATATCTGAGTAGTTAAACGTACTGTAAGTTAAGCCATAACCGAACGGATAAAGGGGAGTCGCCGCTTGGTCTTTATATGGCATATATTCTTGGTAGGCGCGCATCTTACCAATCAACTTGCGACCATAGTAGATAGGCACTTGCCCAGTACTACGTGGCACTGACATAGGTAAGCGTCCACTTGGTGACACATCGCCTAACAATACACGTGCCACTGCAGTGCCTGTTTCCGTACCTGATTGCCATGCATACACGAGCGCATCGGCATACTGCTCAATCGCTGGCGAAGGCAGTGGTCGACCCGTACACTGAACAACAATTAACGGTTTACCCGTCTGTCCCAGCGCTGCAATCAACTGCTCTTGTCCTGCAGGTAGCGCCAACTCCGCGACATTTCTAGCTTCACCAGTACGGCGATGGCTTTCACCTACACACAAGATGACAACATCTGCCCGGTGCGCCTGTTCAACCATTTCATCAGCAAAAGCGGCTGATTCGGTAATCACATCAAGCTCCGGCGCCGCTGCAACAATGCCGTCATAAATGCTAGTTACATCTTTCGCTTTTCCGTCTAAACACCATGAGCCAAGATGCTGGCGTTGCGAATGAGCGTGAGGGCCCAATACAGCCACCTTTAGACCTTGTTTCGGCAATGGTAGGCACGACTGGTTATTTTTCAATAGCACCACGCACTGCTCGGCAAGCTCTGTGGCCTTGGCAACATGTTTCGGATCACGAAGAACGCGCTTATGCCACTCTTCATCAACATATGGGCGTTCAAACAGACCAGCCTTAAATTTAGCGGTCAGAACACGGCGCACTGCGTCATTTAATCGCTCTTCACTGATACGATCTTCATTCAATAAATTAGCCAGGTTGTCATCGTAAACCTCAAAGGTCATCGCCATATCAACGCCAGCATCGAGGCCTTGAGCTGCGGCATCAGCAGAATCAGCCGCCACACCAAAATAGGCCAAATCTGAAATCGATCCCCAATCACTGACGACCATACCATCAAAGCCCTGCTCTGTTTTGAGCCAGCCTTGAATCAACGCTTTGCTGCCAGTAACGGGTGTCCCCCCCAAATCATTAAAGCCCGACATTAATGTCGCAACGCCGGCATCAACAGCAGCTTTAAAAGGTGGAAGATAAACATTGTATAGGGTGTTATCGGTGATCTCTGTCGTATCGTAATCGCGTCCACCTTCAGCTGCACCATAACCAATAAAGTGCTTAGCGCAGGCCAGTAAAGAATCCGGTTGGCTCATATCATCGCCTTGAAAGCCACGCACAACAGCACCGGCAAACTGACTCGCCAAATAAGGGTCTTCACCGCTGCTTTCAATCACACGTCCCCATCGTGGGTCACGAACAATGTCGAGCATTGGTGCAAAGGTCCAGTGTATACCAAGAGAGGCTGCTTCTGTCGCAATATAACGATAGGCTTCTTCAACTAAGTCCGGGTTCCATGACGCGGCTTGAGCTAAAGGAATTGGTAACACCGTCCGTTGACCGTAAATTACATCTCTAGCAATAATTAATGGAATACCTAAACGACTCTCTTCTACCGCAACGCGCTGAATCTCATTCAACTGAACTGGACTAACGGTTTCGCCAGGCGCATTTCCCGCCCAAGCAGTATCAGCAAGAATACGAGAGCCAAAACGTCCCTGCCTGATTGCAGCATCGTGCTCATCTTTTCGATTGTCGTAGTCGCGCATTGGAGATTGACACAATTGACCGATTTTCTCGGCCAGTGTCATCTTTGACAGCAGATCATCAACGCGTGCAACAATGGGCAGATCTGGGTTTTGGTAATCAGGTAATAACATTCGGTATCCTTAATCATAAAACGCTTTGCCACCGTCTTCACGGTGGCAAAGTAAAGCAGGTTATGCGCTTGCTTTAGCAGCGCGGCGAGCTTTTAACTCTTGAGTAATCTTGTCAAAGAACTCTGGTGTAATGTAGTACCAGCGCATGGCAATAATTGAACAACCATGAGCAAAAGCTACGGTTAGGAACTTAAGCACCAAAATGGTGTTAAGCACATCATCGGGCTGAATTTCATTCGGCGTGTAATTCACGGATGCCAAAGCATAACCCGTTAACATACCCGCCATTGCACTACTGCATTTCGCCACAAAGGTCATAATAGCGGTTGTTAGTGCGTTAGCGTTGCTGCCTGTTTTATATTCACCGTATTCAACACAGTCTGGGATCAGCACCCAAGTCAGGTTACCCGCGAAAACATTACATGCCATCGAAGCGACCAATAGACTAAACATTACCCAAACTGGCAAGAAATCAGCGGTGAAATAACAGAAGACACAAATCAGCAAGCCAGCCCAGCTGCCACCAAGGAACATGCCTTTCTTCGAGAAGATACGTCCTAGTAACGGCAGTGAAGCCACCATAATGAATGGAATAAAGCTACCAACCCCTTTTAGCATCGGGAATAACGCTTCATTCATCATGTAATATTTGAAGAAATAGATCGCAATCGACGTCTCCATCGCAAAACCAAAGATATTGGTGGCGTGCGCTGTAACGAGTGCAACCAATGGTTTATTGTTTTTAACCGTTGAAACCACTTGCTTAGGCGTTATACGTTGCACTTCTACTAGGTTTGCGTTCTCTAGCGTGTCGCGCTTACGTGCACCATAAGCACAGATCCAGAAGTTCACTGTCACCAAGGCACCAAAAATAATACCCGTCACACGCCAACCTGCTAGACCACCACCAAACCAGTCAACCATCATCAATGGTAGCGCGGTGGCAACAAACGTCGCCAAAATACCTAAACCTTGCTTCATCGCAACAACGGTCGTGCGCTCATGATAGTTGGTTGTCATTACTGGCGTTAACGCGTGGTATGGTACGTTAATAACAGTTTGTGCTAGCGAATAGGTTATATAGGCGATATATGCAAAGATCACTTTCGACGTTGCCGACAACTCCGGCGCCCAGAATAGACCTGCAATCGTTAATCCCAGTACAGGAGCACCAAAAATAAGATAAGGACGATAACGGCCCATCTTAGTTCTTGTTGCGTCTGAAATCATGCCAAACAATGGGTCTGTAAAGGCATCAATAATACGCGTAACAAGGAAAATCTTACCAACCGTTAATGGTGAAATACCATATAAGTCAGTTAAGAAAAACATTAAGAACGTTCCAATGAAATGGAACATTAAGTTAGAACCCACTCCGCCCATACCATAAGCAAACAGTTCTTTTTTAGATAGTGTAGCAAGAAACTTGCTTTGTTTCTTTTCTGAATCCGGCACAGCAGGATCCGCTGCGGCATTAGCAACAGTCATCATTCACTCCATTAATTCACGTATTGTTTAACAGTCAAATATTATTCAACATACTGACACTGATTATTGTTGTTATTTAGTGCTGGCATCTACCAGCACTTTTAATTATTACTTCTTAAATAATTTCTGGATGGCGATTCTTAATTATTTCAATTTGATCACCGCGCCCAGTTTTTTCCAAGCGCTCAAAATAGGCATGTATATCCTCACATTTTGAATGGTGAGGACCTCCTTCTTGCATGACAACACGTAATGGATCTTCTGTATTTCCAAATGGTTGTGTCATCATCATCTGGTCATGCCATTTTAAATAGCGGTATGCCATGTCTTTAACCACATCTGGCAGCTCTTGTGTCAAATCATACTGCTGATGTGGGTCATTCTTCACATTAAATAGCAATTCTTCAGGGAACTGGTGCAGACCGTCATGATAAGTACGGATATAAATATAATCACCATGACGAACGCTACGCTGACAGACATGGGCACACTGACTAAGTACAAGCGACTCATGCCCCTCTTCCTGTCCATCAGTAATAGCAGATGCAAAGCTCTTGCCAGTCCATAACGGACGACGTTCCTTATTCATTAATTCAGCCAGTGTTGGGGCCCAGTCAATGTTATAGTGCAGTGCATTATTCTCGATACCGCTTTGCATACCCGGCCAACGAACAATGAATGGGATATTACAGGTAATATTATCTGCCGTTGCATGCTCACCAAAGAGGCCTAGCTCCCCTAAGTTCTCACCATGGTCAGAGCTAATAACGATAATCAAATCGTCCATTACGCCTTTTGCTTCCAAAGCCGCAAACACTTGGCCTAGATGCTGATCCATGTAACGAATACCGCAATCATAACCATCAATCATACGACGGAAGCCGTCCAGCCCTTTGATTTCGCCTGGCTGGCGTGGGTACTTATCAAAGGTTAAGTTATCCCACATATTGAAATCTTGTGCAGAGTGCGGGCCCGCTTTTTTCCAATACTCCGCCATCTTTTCTTCTGTCATCCATTGCGGTAATGGATCATCTTTAAATGGGTTACCAAACTCTTCTGGTGCACGATAAGGGGTATGTGCATCCCAATAATTGACATGCAGATACCAATTATCTTCTTCGCCATTGCGCTCAATCCAATCCAGTACCGTTGGTGTTACCTCTTCTGCTGATTCATGCCCTGAATTTTTGGTGTTATACATTTCAGTAAAACCAGCATAATAATGAAACAGTGAGTGTCTTTCTGGAAATGGGCTAACCAAGACAGTGCGCATATCATTTTCGCGGAACAGCTTAGTTAATGCGTTATGCTCGATGTAACTCTTAAACTTACGAGAGCGTCCTTGTGAACGGATATCACCCGCCGTACCACCATGACTCACTGCACCATTATGAATGCCTTGCATGCCTGTCATCATCGCCGTTCGTGACGGAGCACATGGCGCATCAGATGCATAATAATTATTAAAACGTACACCCTGAGCGGCAATTTTATCAATATTTGGCGAAGTATTTCGCTGATAACCATAACAACCTAGGTGGTCTGGACGTAGGGTATCAAGATCGAGGTAAAGTACGCGCATTAGTATTCCTTACGAATTGTTATTCAAACTTCATTCTTATATTTTGTAAATATTGAAGCTGATTGTTCTCACTCAAATTAATTGAAGGTGTCCAACATTCTGCAATCGCCAGCACACCTTTAAATAAACTTTTATCATGCACTGCAACTGCAGAGCGCCTAACACCATTCTCATTGAAATGAATATCAGCAAAACCATTGGAAACATTTAATGAATTAATTTTTTCTAATTCTACTTTCCAATCAGCGATAATACGGTTGCCGTGGTCGCCGTAGTACCAAGCCGTCTCGTTATCGATGACATCTCCATCAGCAAACGCACACCCAACGCGGTATACCGCGTCGATTTCGCCCTGCCAATTACGAATAAATCCTTCTTTCGCCCAAACTTTTCTTTCTAAAATAGGGCTGACTGTTGCTTGTAAAACCAATCCTTTTGCCGACAGCTCATACCATTCGACCGCATAACCACGCTGTTTGCTTAAGGCTGTCATTTCAACCCGTATACGCTCTTCAAATGAAGCGCCAGTACCATTAACAGGGTTTAATTGGAGCAATGACTCATAACGTTTATCACTGTGACGATAAATTATCTCCAATTGAGACAACGTTTCGAGTAAGCGTGATATGGTCGCTTTCGGAATCCCTGATAACTGGTACAACTGCTCTAGTGATAACGGTTCATCAGCAGTGCTTAGGCACTGTAATAACCAAAACCCTCTAGCACAGGCAGGTGCTGAATAATTTTCTGCGTTGTTGAATTTCATATTTAGAATATACCTTATTTGGCATTACACCGAAAGAAGCACGCATTTAATGTGTGATCGACCAAATATATTTTTTTTCACCACTCATTATTAACTACAAACAATTAACGCAACGATAACAGCATGTGATTAATTCGGATTTAAAATTAAAGTATTGAGGGTAATACCCGAACTAATAGAAATAAAAAAAGGCCAGCATTAAGCTGGCCTTTTATAAAATGTTCCATATATGGAATATTTAACTCTTAAGAATTTTCATCATTTCTGCTTTATATTGGTCAACGCCATTTTGGTCAAATGGGTTAACGCCAGCCATATAGCCACCAACAGAAACGCTCATCATAAAGAAGTACATAATTGCACCCATATGATACTCATCAAGCTTATCAATGGTGATTTCAAGGTTAGGAACACCACCTTCAGAGTGCGCAACCATACTCGCTTGCTTGATCGATGACTGAATGTGGTTAAGTGATGAGCCAACAAGGAAACCTAAGTTATCTAAATCTTCTTCTAGCGCAGGTACTGGTACATCCACTGGGTTATGCCCAATTGATAATACCGTTTCAAACATATTGCGACGTCCCTCTTGCACCCATTGACCTAAAGAGTGTAGATCTGTCGAATACAGTGCACTCGCAGGGAACAAACCTTTACCATCTTTGCCATCACTCTCACCAAATAGCTGTTTTAGCCACTCGGAGAAATACGCCATGTAAGGTTCGTAAGAGACAAACAGTTCAATCTCTTTCCCTTTTTGGGTCATGATGTTGCGTGTCATCGCGTACTTCAATGCAGGGTTAGACTCAGCGTCGTTCGATTCACAAACCGTCATCATCTCTTTAGCGCCATCAATCAGTGCATCGATATTAATGCCTGCTACTGCTAATGGAAGCAAACCTACTGGTGTGAAGACAGAGAATCGTCCTCCAACTTCATGAGGCAAGTGATACATTGGATAATCTTGCTCAGCCACGATATCTTTTAACGGGCCACGGAATTTATCTGTCGTTACAATGATACGTTCTTTGGCGCCTTCTTTGCCAAAGCGACGCTCCAATTCATTACGTAGAATACGGAACGTAACGGCAGTCTCCAGTGCCATTCCCTCTTTTGCAATCACGTTAATGCAGTAGTCTTTATCTGCAAGATGCTTTATTACTTCATCGAGGTAACGAGAACTTAAATTATGCGCAGTAAACAAGATCTCTGTTTTCTGCTCTTTTTTTAACGCAGGCTGCAGTGCTTCCATAATGGCTTTGTGACCCAAGTACGAGCCACCAATACCAATACAAACAAACGCATCAAACTTCTCTTGAATGCTCGCAGCACGCTGCTTAATGTCTTCCATTTCTTCACGGTCGATGGTTTCTGGTAGACGAACCCAACCGTGGAACTCATTCCCTACGCCTTCACCAGAAATCAACTGCTGATGCGCCAATTGGGCATAAGGAGCTAATTGTGTGAATTCGTGCTCTTTAACTGCTTTATTTAAGAAATCAGTATTAATAGTTAACATTATATTGCTCCGTAACTTGCTATATATACCGTGCATTGCGCAGAGTATAATTTCAAATGATGCTTTGCAGGTATGACGAATGTCTCACCTTTTGTATATGTTTTAGAATAATTATCTGCATTAACCTGTATCGACCCAGACATTACCAATGCGATACTTAAGTGTTGATGGTTATAGCTAGTCGCATTGACATCATCGCTCAGTGATAGACGACGTAAAGCGAAATCATGACTACCATTATGTAAATAGTTTTGGCAGGCTACCGTATCGCCTTCGGACTCAGGCACCAAAACTTTCGGTGTTACTTCTGCGTAATCAATAAGACGATGAACTTCATTAAGATCAACATGCAATTTAGTTGGGCCAATACGAACAACATTATCTGAGTTAGACATTAATTCTACGTTTTGACCCGACAAATACGCATGTGGAATACCCGCATCTTGATAAATGCCATGCCCTACAGGAACATGGACAATATTCATCATCATTAACGCAACAAGACCACGATCGTTCCCACTATCATGACCCAGTACTGACTGGCAGACCCAATATTCAGCGAGTGACTCATCAAGCTGCTTAGCTTGATAAGCCGCACGGTGCTTAGTCACCACTTCGACGATAATATCGTCTATCTCGCTCTGCGGCGCCGCCATCAAATGCTCAAAAGCAGTACGGATTCCAAAAAGTCGCAATAAATCACACGCGTCAACAAAACTGTCATAAGCCGTGAATCGCTCAATGATCTTCGCTTTAATAGCAAAGCCATGCGCAAGCCAAGATGGTGTTAAAGCCACCATCATTTCTGGTTTGTCATTACGATCTCGGTAAGTACGCTCTGGCGCATTACGTGAAATACCCAATTGATCTTGGCGTATAAACCCTTCTTCCGCCTGCAACTTAGTTGGATGCACTTGGATTGCCAGCATTTGATTCACATCCAATACCTTCATTAAAAAGGGTAGTGGATACTCACCTTGTCGCTCTGCCGGTGACTGCATCTGGGGGTGGTCTCTCAACCAATCCAACAGCGAATGGATTTCACCATCCACTTCAATCATCGACGGCTCATCTGGATGGGTGCCTAGCCACCATTCAGCAAAGCATTGCTTTTGCTGATTCTCGATGCCAATCAGAGTGGGGATATAACTCTCCCCTCCCCAAGCATAGTGACGAGGCTTACCAATAATTGGGTAAGTTCGGTTCATTCTTATAACCACATAGTTGAGATAAATGGAACGAAGGTAATTGCCAATAACGCAACCATCATCCCCAACACTAATGGGATGGCACCACGGAATACTTCTGGTACCGAGGTATCACTTAACTGGTTGGCAATAAACAGGTTGCCACCGAACGGTGGTGTAACAAAACCAATACCAAGGTTAATGATCATCATAATACCGAATTGATACACGCCCATACCGAACTGCGCCAGTAGCGGGTATAGCAATGGTGTTAAGATAATGATCGCGGCTAAAGTATCCATGAAACAACCAACGAATAACAAGAACAGGTTAATCATCAGTAGCGTCATGATCATGGTGCTAACGTTATCAGCCATCATGCCAGCAATAATGGCAGGCACATCTTGAGATGTTAGAACCTTGCCAAATGCCGTCGCAAAGGTCATTAGGAACATCGCCACTACAGTGATCATCGCAGCATTAGACAGTACTTTAAACGTATCTTTTATTTTCAGATCTTTATGGATGAACACACCCACAATGTACGAATAGAAACATGCTACAGCAGCAGATTCTGTTGGCGTGAAGATGCCTGAATAGATACCACCTAAAATAATAACCGGTGTAAGAATGGCCCAACGAGCATGTTTAAAAGCAGCAAGACGAGATTGGAGTGTGCCTTTTGCACGGTGCGCTCCCCAACCATTCAGCTTAGAAATGTACCAAGCCGGAATAGCCATACCCAATGCCAACAATAGCCCTGGAACAATACCCGCTAAGAACATATTTGATACAGACGTGGCGTACTGGGTCAATGAATAAATAATCATTGGGTTACTTGGCGGAATAATTATCGCAATAACGCCAGAACACGCAGCCACACCCGCGGCGAAGCCTGCATTGTAGCCTTGCTTTAACATCGCAGGAATCGTGATACTACCCACCGCTGCAACCGTTGCTGGTGCCGACCCTGACAAACCTCCAAAAATCACACTGGTCATAATGGTTACGATTGCTAGACCACCGTATAAATGACCAAAGAATTCATCGGCTAAATCAAGGATGCGTTGTGCAACGCCCCCTGTCGCCATAATCGTACCAGCCAACACAAACATTGGAATGGCTAAAAGCGGGAAGCTATCAATCGATTGGAATGTATCCAACGCCATTTCAAAAACTTCAAGCCCCAAAATTTTGTTATAAATGATCAAGATTAGACCAATGGCTATCGCGACAGGAACGCGAACCATTACCATTGATATAAAACCAAAGACCAATAAAAAAACCTGAAATGCCGTCATGGCTTAACCTTCCTCTTGTATCATCGAAGGAGTGTGAATCGTAGAGCGGTACTCAGCGACACAGGAAATTAACTTCTGGACGAGTCGAATGCACGTTAATCCAAATGCAAAAGGCAACATCGATAATTGAATCCAGTATTCAAAACCAAGCGCTTCTGTCTTTGAACCCAACATTTTGTGGAAGCCAGTTGCTTCTATCGCTGCATGTGTAAATAGAGCCGCAAACACCAAGAAAATAATGTTAGAAATAAGGTCTAAAACCAAAGTCTTTTTCGGCGATAAATCTTTAGGCCACAAGTCAATAATAATATGACGGTTTAGTTTAACGGCCCATGGCACACCAAGGAAGACAATAAATAGCATTAACATACGGGCAATTTCATCTGTAAATGCAGAAGGTGACATAAATACATATCGATTTAATACTTCGATATTTAATGAAATTGCAATATAACCAAGCATAATTGAACAAAAGAACTCTTCAAAATGCTGGTCAATTTTTTTAATAATGGTCAATAGCATAACTACCTCGACAAAAAGTCACCTGTGCTAAGCACAGATGACTTTATTGTGGACTTACTCCGCTGCTGCGGTTTTAATCAGCTCGATGAACGCTAGCTCATCCTTGTTAAGACCACGTGTTGCCAAAGGCTCTGCCGCCTCGATGGCTGCACGACGGAAAGAGTTTAACTCTTCTGCTGTTGGTTGAATAACTTCTGCACCGTTCTCACCAAACGCAGCAAACGCTAACTCAATCGCATCATAGTGTGCTTGTTTTGTTTGCATTACAGCGTCATCTGCTGCTTGTTGTAGGATTTCTTGTTGCTCAGCAGACAAACGATCCCAGTAACGCTTGTTAATAACAACGAACGTAGGGTGTGCTTGGAAGTTCAGGTTATTAAATACTTTCGCTACTTCATTCAAAGCAAATGCTTGTGCAGTAACTGGTGGAATCGCTAGGCCATCAACGATACCAGTCTGTAGAGAAGTATATACTTCTGAAATACCCATTGTTGTACCAGCAGCACCCCAGCTCTCTACAATGCCACGCTCAACTGGGTTAGGCGTTACACGGAATTTCATGCCCTTAACATCGTCAGCTGTGCGCACATTTTTGCCGTTAGATAGAATTCCACGGAACTCAAATGGTGTTGCGTACAGTAGACGTAGGTTTTTCTCACCTAGGAAGCCTTGTAGCTGGTCTGCGATTTCGCCTGATAGACGGCCGTCTTGATACAGCAGTTCAATACTCTGCTCTGGACCATTTAGTAGGAATGGAACATCAAACGCTTTAAATGCATCAACAACCGTACCTAAGTTTGCACCTGATGTTTGTGCCGCTTGAACTTGGCTACCAATCTGAGCTTTCTGAAGTAACTGTGTGTCGTTACCCAAAGCGCCACCAAAACTGGTCTGAACCGTAATTGCACCATCTGACAACTCTTGCGCACGCTCTTGGAATGCAATCATTGTTTGTGACATCGGCGTATCTGCCTGAGTCGTGTTTGCAATCGTTAGGTGCGTTGACTTAGCGAACGCTGATGCAGATGTCATTGCCATTGCAAATGCTGCTGCAAGTACAGGTAGAGACTTTTTCATAATATTGTTAGTCCTTTCACGTTATTCGATTTAACTGATTTTCTAATTTGAACAGGCCCTTTTTATTTTGGGCTTTTCTTTCTGGCTTCCGCTGTTATTTAAATTACCTATTTATTTAAGATATTTAAGAGATCTAGATCACAACTATATATAGTGTGATCTGTGTCACTCGAAAAGTGTGAGCCATGCCCATTTGTAAAAATACATTAACCTTTGATTTATATAGGTTTTCCATATTTATAGTGATGAAAGTCACCTTTTTGAATAATGAGGTATTGATCAAGTTATTGCTTTAAGAGGACAATATAGCCTCTGGTTTGAACACCTCTCTGGCTCCCTTAAAATATTTATGAAGGAGTTTAAATTGAAAATTCTATGCATCGGGAATGCTACGTGGGACCGTATTTTTAACGTGGCTGAAATCCCTTCTGAAGCAACAAAGTACTTTTCAACGTCCTACCATGAAATTGGTGGTGGTGTTGCTGCAACGGCTGCTGTAGCGATTGCAAAGCTAGGGTCTGATGTATCATTGCTAGCCCGTTTAGGCGACGACAATGTAGGCCGTACAATTACCGAAGACCTGAAAGATTGGGGCGTTGACACATCGCTATTGCAAGTTTTCGAAAACCGCAGCTCTAGTAATGCGGTCGTTAATGTCGACACGGCTGGTGAGCGACAAATCACCGTTCACCGCGACCCTCACCTGCCAACTAGTGCTGAGTGGATGACAGAATCTCTCTTAGACGATGTGGATTGTGTGCTTTGTGACTGCACATGGGGTGAAGGCGCTGAAAAACTGCTAAGCATGGCCAAAGCACGTGGTATTCCATCGGTAGTCGATGCTGACTTAGGCGGCGAAACGATGGTTAACTTATTAAAAGTGGGCGCACATGTCGCTTTTTCATACCCAGCTTTATGCCAACTGACCAACGAAACTGATGTAACAAAAGCACTCCAAGTTGCACAACAGCAAACTGAAGGAACGGTATACGTTACACGCGGCGAAGAAGGCTGTTACTGGCTTGAAAACAACGAGCTAAAACACGCTTCGGGTTATAGCGTTAATGTTGTCGATACAACAGGTGCTGGTGATGTATTCCATGGCGCATTGGCCTTCGCTGTTGCAAAAGGTAATTCAGGCGAAACAGCGGTGACGTTCGCGAATGCTGTTGCTGCACTGAAATGTACAAAACCGGGTGGTCGCGCAGGCATTCCATCATACGAACAAGTAATTGAATTTATTAAATCGCATTAAAACTAGGAAATAAAACTATGGCTCTTGTAACCCTAAAAGAAGTATTAGCACACGCAAAAGAAAATAATTACGCGGTTGGTAGTTTTAATGCTGTTGACTTTAACCTCCTACGTGGATTAATTGCGGCGGCAGAGCAAGAAAAGTCTCCAATTATTATTAATCTTGGCCAAGGTCAATTTCGATTAACACCACCAGAGCTACTTGCTCCTATTATGGTAAAAATGGCCAAAGAAGCATCTGTTCCTGTTGTCCTGCACCTTGACCACGGTAAAGATGTAGAGGCATGTATTCGCGCACTACGCTTGGGTTTCTCTTCAATAATGTATGATGGTTCTGCACTATCTTTCGAAGAAAACCTGAAAAACACGCAAGAAGTTATCCGTTTTGCTAAATATTACGGCGCATCTGTTGAAGCTGAAATTGGTAAAGTTGGCAATACTGAAACCGGTGATGAAGAAGTTGTACAGGCAGCCACTGAACAAACTGAAGATCAGCTAACTAAACCAGAAGAAGCAAAAGCATTTGCCGAGCAAGCAGACCTAGATGCCCTTGCTGTTGCATTCGGTACCGCTCACGGCCTATACCACGGTGAACCAAAACTTGATTTCGATCGCCTACGCGAAATCAACAACACCGTATCAACACCACTTGTTATGCATGGCGGTTCTGGCCTTGACGACAGTGTCTATCGTGATGCTATCGCTTGCGGTGTATGTAAAATCAACTACTTCACCAACATGTCTCACGATATCGGTAAGCAAGTTCAAGAAATGCTAAACAGCAAAGAAGAAGCTTACTATCACGACACTATCTTGTGTTCAATTGAAGCCACCAAAAACCACGCAGCACGTATCATGCGCGTATTTGGTAGCAGCAACCAAGCAAAGTAATCAATTACACACAAGTAAACTAATTTTTTAAGGGGCAACCATGAAAACAGTTCAATTTGAATATGGTCCAGGCTTTATGGCAGCACAGCTGCCTGAATCAGCAGATGTATTTATTCCAGGCGAAACCGTTAAAGATCCTGAAGCACTCGTCGACCCTATTGCTGCAACGCGTGAATCGATTCTTAACCCAATCGGCATGCCACCAATCAGCGAACAAGTAAAACAAGGCTCTAAAGTTGCAATTGTTTTTCCAGACCGTGTAAAAGGGGGTTGTCACGACACCGCACACCGTCGTATTTCAATTCCAATCATTTTGGAAGAGTGTCGTAAAGCTGGTGTTGAAAAGAAAGACATTACCCTAATCTGTAGTAATGGCCTACACCGTAAAAACACTGAGAAAGAGCTACGTGAAATTCTTGGTGATGAAGTATTTAACGCGTTCTTCTGGGAAGGCCAAATCGTTAACCACGACAGTGAAGACTGGGACAACCTTGTTGACCTAGGCCGCAATGAGCATGGCGACAAAGTCGTTATGAACAAAACGGTATTTGAAGCTGACCTTGCGGTTATGATCGGCCACACCTTAGGTAACCCATACGGCGGTTACTCTGGCGGCTACAAGCACTGTGCAACGGGCATCACTAACTGGGAATGTATTGCTTCACACCACATTCCACGTGTTATGCACCGTGAAGACTTCACGCCAGTATCAAGCAAGAGCTTGATGCGTCAGAAGTTCGACCAAATTGGTAAGCACATGGAAAAATGCATGGGTAAGAAATTCTTTACCTGTGACGCTGTACTGAATACCTTCTCTAAGCAACTGTCTGTTTACACTGGCGGATGTGAAGATATTCAACCGCTATGTTTCGCTGATGCCGACAAGCGTACCTATGCAAACTGGGCTGAGAAGAAGTACGACATTATGGTGTTCGGCATGCCTCAAAACTTCCACTATGGAAATGGCCATGGCACCAACCCAGTACTGATGATGCAAGCGATTGGTGCGCAAATTATTCGCCATAAGCGTGTTATGTCAGACAACTGTGTTGTTATCTGTTCTTCGCTATGTAACGGTTACTTCCACGACGAAGAGTTCCCGTCTTACCGTAAACTGTTTGAGCTATTCCAAACTGATTACTGTAACACCTTGGTTGATATTAATAAGCACATCGAATATATCGCTCGCGATGAAGAGATGATTAAACAGTATCGTTTCAACTATGGCTATCACCCATTCCACGGTTTCTCAATGACCTCGTGTGGTCACATTGCAGAAATGAACACCAAAGCCGTGTATATCGTTGGTGCTCAAGAGCCTGGACTGGCGCGTCAAATGGGCATGAAAACCCGTGCAACATTCGAAGAAGCACTGGCTGATGCTGTTCGTTACACCGGTGAAAACCCGAATATCCTTGCTTTACCGCAAGCCTTTACCCGTGCGGCAATGCACTTAGGTAGTAAAGAGTAATAAATACCTTTCCTGAGGTTTGCCACCGCTTCGGCGGTGGCCTTTTTCAACATCTGATGACAACGCGTGGGGCAAAAATGCATATTCATCTAGATCTAACTGGCGGTATTGCGGGCGACATGTTTTCTGCTGCAATGCTAGATGCACATCCGCACTTAGAACAACCCTTATTAGAGATGATCAACGCTCTAAATCTATCCAATAAAGTCGGCGTCACATTATCACATGGTGAAGACAAAGGACTGAATGGTAAACGATTTAATGTAGAGCTGCTTGACGATCATCACGGTCATCATCATGACCACGAACATCACCATGATCACGGACATCACCATGATCACGAACATCACCATGATCACGAACATCACCATGATCACGGACATCACCACCACAATAACTGGCAAGAGATTCGTCAGTTCATTACTGACAGTCCGTTAGAAGAGGCCGTTAAAGAGCATGCCATTGGTATCTTTTCTCTCTTAGCAGCAGCTGAAGCAAAAGTTCACAATATGGACATTGAAAATGTTCAATTCCATGAGGTTGGTGCTTGGGATTGTATTGTCGATATCATTTCAGCAGGTTGGCTTATCCATCATAGTCAAGCAAACTCATGGTCCGTTTCATCGCTACCTTGGGGAGGCGGTACAGTTAATTGTGCCCATGGCAATATCCCTGTTCCTGCCCCCGCGACATTAAACTTACTAGAGGGCTTCGAGTTTATCGATGATGGGGAAAAAGGCGAACGCATTACGCCAACAGGCGCTGCCATTTTAGCGTGGCTATCGCCTAGTCATTCCATCTCTATGGGTCGATTTAAATCCGTTGGCTATGGCTTTGGCACCAAAAAACTCGCCAAACGCGCTAACGTCGTTAGAGTGTGTGTACTAGAGAACTCACAGCCTTTTGTCCGCGAAAAAATTGCCATCTTACAGTGTGATATTGATGATATGAGCGGCGAAATGCTGGCATCCGCGCGTGAAAGTCTCCGCCAGCAACATGGCGTATTAGAGATCACCGAAAGCGTTGCCCACGGAAAGAAAAACCGCTTTATTAATACGTGGACCGTCCTGTGCCAACCCGCACATCTAGATAGCACTATTAACGCCATTTTGAACCAAACATCAACCTTAGGGGTTCGATTTTGGCATTCAGATCGCGTCAGCTTGCCGCGTTTACACCATCAAATCACCCTGAATAAAGACGTGTTTGATGTAAAAACCGTCACCCGACCTGACGGCAGCATTACCAGTAAGTTAGAAGCCGATCACTTACAAAGCAATGCACTGAATTACCAGCAACGTACCCAGTTAAAACGCGACATTGAACAACAAGCAGAGGTAGCTCACCATGAACATCACTAATACAATTCACGCCCTACAACATGTTCTGCGTGAACTAAAGAAGGTGACTGTGGCCGTCAGTGGTGGTGTCGACAGCATGACACTCGCGTATGTTGCACATATAACATTGGGCCAAGATGCCAAAATGGTTCATGCGACCTCCTCTGCAGTTCCGTCTGCAGATACACAGCGAATTCAAAACTACGCGCAAAAGCAAGGCTGGCAGTTAGAGCTCGTTCAAGCTGGTGAAATGGAAAAAACCGCTTACCGTGAAAATCCTGTCGATCGTTGTTATCACTGTAAATCTAGCCTTTACACGACCTTGAATTCATTGCAATTTGGTCAAGTGGTTTCTGGCACCAATTTAGATGATTTGAGCGACTATCGTCCGGGCCTTATCGCCGCCAAAGAAAATCAGATTCGTCACCCTTTTGTCGAAGCCAATATTGATAAAGAGACGATTCGAGCTATCGCAAGACACTACGGATTAGACGACATATCTGATCTGCCTGCATCACCTTGCTTGGCCAGTCGCGTTGAAACCGGAGTGTATATTCATCCACAGCAGTTAGATCTCATTAACCGAGTGGAAACCAATGTCCGCCAACAAATTTCAGCAGAAAATGTCCGTTGTCGCATACTTGCCCAACGACTCGTCCTGCAAATTGACGAAACAGAATTAAATTCTCTACACAAGTCGTTAATAGACAGTATTATCTCAGACACAAAAGCCATGGCAGAAGACGTAGGTTTGTCATTGCCAGTAGATATCGCGCCTTATCAACGAGGCAGCGCATTTGTGAGAGTAGCTTAATGACTGATATAACAATGGACTTCGAACGCCGCCAACGATGCGGCGTGGAAGAAGCGGTATTTTGTGAAGGCAAAAGTGCCACACAAATTGATACCATTATTGCAATGGCGAAAAAAGAAGATCGTCGCCTGTTGCTAACTCGATTAGATCAACAGAAGTTTGATCATTTGCTCGCCGATAATCAGCAGTGCTTAATGTACGATCCACTAGGACGTACGGCGGTATTAGGTGACATCAACATTGGCGATAGCGCACCTCTCGTGGCCATTGTTTCTGGTGGTGCATCAGATGCGGCAGTATGTCGAGAAGTTGAAACGACGCTCCACTATCATGGCATTAATTGCACTCGCTATGAAGATGTCGGTGTCGCTGCCTTATGGCGCTTAACGCAACGGTTAGATGAGATCAAACAAGCGAAAATCATCATCGCAGTTGCCGGAATGGAAGCGGCGCTTCCAACCGTACTATCTGGCATGATAGCTAACCCAATGATCGCAGTTCCGACATCAGTCGGTTACGGAGTAAGTGAAGGTGGACACCTAGCGCTTAACGCCTGTTTAGGAAGCTGTGCTGCCGGTTTAACCACGGTTAATATCGACAACGGTTTTGGTGCCGCTTGTGCCGCTATCAAATTAATTAATCAATTCTGTCCACAAGACAGAGTCACCGAGCCCCGCGCATAAGCCAGGCGCAAAGCACTTCGGTGCACTGGCTAGGGCCCCCTGTATTGGGGGCCCACCTTAAAATGATCAGTTTAATAACATTGCTGTATCCGTTACAATACAACCAACGTCACCCCACAACTTAAAAGAAGAATTTGTTTTGAATACAGTTATTTGCATTGGCAACGCTACATGGGACCAAACCTTTTCAGTCAGCGCTACGCAAATGGCAGCGACCAAATGCTATGCACAGGCTTTCAGTGTCAATGGTGGTGGCGTGGCAGCAACCGCCGCAGTGGCCATTGCAGATGCCGGTGAAAGTGTCGAATTTATTGGCCGCATTGGCCAAGATATGGTTGGCACTCAAATCACCAAAGAGCTTGAAGCTCATGGGGTTAATATTAGTCATTGTTTGTGTTATCCCCACGCACAGTCTTCTATCGCTACGATTATTCTTTCAGATGACCAATCGTTAAAAAACTACATTTATAACGATCCAAACATGCCTAAAGATACCTCGTCATTGTTTGATATCGATTTAACCCATGTCTCCGCTATCGTTGCAGATTTAACGTGGCCAGAAGGTGCTAAAGTCCTATTTGAACGCGCCAAACAACACGGTATTCCTTCATTTCTGCGCGTTAGCTTTTTTGACAATACCTTAATTGAATTATTTGAACTGGCTGACTGTTGCGTTTTCAATCACCCTTCTCTTCTGGCAATGACATCCGATATCAACCATCGCAAAGCGTTAACTAAGGCCACACGCCGTGTGGGAGGATCTGCGGTAGTGACGTTAGCGCAACGAGGCTGCGCATGGCTATATAACGATACATATGGCCAATTACCGACAGAAGAAATCAATATTGTTGATACCACTGGTGCTGGAGATATATTTATTGGCATTTTAGCCATGCTAATCGGCAAAGGTGTAGAGGTGGAAAAATCGCTAGCTACTGCAAATCACATTGCGACATTAAGCTGTGAGTTTATGGGCGCAAGACAGCTGAGCCAAAGCCCTCAAGCACAGGAAATACTTAAAGCAGCCCGTTAACAGACCTATGTATTATGAGTACTTATATTTCAATTCCAATAAATTAATATCGACAAAGCCAGTCATACCGCGCTTTAGCGCTTTCTACTCAATTTATCAATAATGGAATTGCCACGCGTCATATCAACTTTTCCTTAACATCAATTTTAGTTATGATAGTCTCATGCGAATTAAGATAATTTGATTTTAAGAGAGTTTATCATGAAGAGCTTTGTTGTCTTACTCAGTGCTATTTTATGGACAATTGGTCGCTACAAGACAATGCCAGCTCAGCAATGGAAATCACGCCACTGGTTGTATAAAGGCGCAGCATTAAGCTTTGCGATAATTCCGGCATTGCTGCTGGCACAATGGCCTGAATTTATTGCCAATATAGCGCGTCAGGGAAGAAATGCGGTTATCCTAGCCGAGATTAGTATGCACCTGTTCTTGATCGTTATCGCCATTCAAGGGTTAATTGGCATGGTGTTTATCCACATTGCACAAAAGAAGCCGTCGTAGTGGACTGAGTTGGCGCGTCACATATAGCCAATAACTATCTAGGTAGATAATTATCAAAGAAACACGTTTGGAAGCGTGCACTACCATCGGTCCATACAGATTTAAACTCTGCATAAGAGACATCTAATAGATGCCACGTTGTACCCAGATCTTTACTGTAATGAATAACGCGTTCATTCTCATCATACAGAGCAGTCTATGCGTTTTCCAAAGCGATACAGTACATATTAAGAGGGCCTTTTATCATTTCAACATCAAGCTTTGAATGACCATGATTGCAATTTAGCGCTAGAGCGAACCCATGAAGATAATCAACCAACAGGTCCAATGCACTTTTGGCAGTGACTGTGTCTAGGTTTAATGGCTCAATAACAACGTGAAACTTTTCAATAAATACTCCAGCAGGACTCTTAGCATTCATGCTGAGTAGCGTTTCCAATAAGCCGGAATGGTCGTTCAATAAAGAGACATAGCTGATACACAGTGTGTAGAGTTCTTGCCTCCAGTCTTCACGCATATTGGGTTCATAGATATCTTCAATCAGTGAGGTAACGATGGCTTCCAATAATTTATTTTTGTTCTCGAAGTAGTAGTAAATCGCCATCGCATCAGCATTTAGACAAGATGCTAACTTTCGAATACTAGGGACTTTCCCTTCCTCTTTCATCAATGCTTTAGCCGTAGCAATGATGATTTCAGCACTGAGTTGACTACCTGCCCCTTTTGGGCGGCCCCGTTTTTTCTCCTTGACAGACATTATCTCCCCTCGCTAGACTAATATTAATTTCTACAGTGTAGAATAATTATAATCGATGCTGAACTTAAAACCAAGGGAAGGACTATGGTGAGTTCGGTAAAACTCAACAAGAGATGAAAGTATGAAATGTTCTGTATATATCGCAACCAGTGTAGATGGTTTTATTGCCAGAGAAAATGGCAGCGTTGATTGGTTGGAAGCCGCAGGAAACACTGATGTCGATATGGGTGATCAGGCTGATATGGGCTTTGCAGAGTATATGGCATCTGTTGATTGCCTAATCATGGGCCGCAAATGCATGGAAATGATTTCAAGTATGAATCTAACGCCTGACCAATGGCCGTATGGTGATACACGCATCATTGTGCTAAGCAATACCGTTAAACAAGCGCCAGAAAATGTAAAAGATCACGTTGAGATGTACTCTGGCGATCTTCAAGCATTGGTGTCAAAACTCGATAGTGAAGGATATCGACATGCCTACATTGATGGCGGCGCGACGATCCAAGCGTTTATTAACCTTGAATTAATTGATGAAATAACCATTACCCGTGCACCAGTACTATTAGGTGAAGGTATTCCGCTTTTTGGTAAAACCATTAAAGACATCAAATTGGATCAAGCGCAAGCAACCGCTTTTGCTAACGACTTTGTTCAGGTGAAGTATAGCGTTAATTATCAATAGCAAACGTCGAATTCCTCCATCATAACCACTAACTGACTTAAGGAAATTTCCGATAATGAAAAACATTAATGTTATTAATGCAAGGCAAAACAACCTTTAGTCAGTAGATATTTGAATACCACGTAACCAATTATTTTTTACGGGGTGTTCCCCTGTTTCAGCAACTTTGTCAAATTAGAAAGTCATGAATAACTATTTACTCATGACGACTAAGTCACTCATGCTAATAATATCGGATTTAGACGTTCAACGTATTCATAAATGAGTGCCAATTAGACACTAAGATCCTGTTGCATTAACCCAAACACCGTGCTCTTTATGTGCCAAGAGTGTTCCAATAATATCTCTAAGCTCAATTCTACTGGTACAAAATGGAGCACAAGATGATGCTGATATTTTTGCACCTTTTAAGCCTCGCATAAAAACAGTTTCTAATCTTAATGTATTATTATTTTCGTTGATATATTTAATATTATATGTCGTCATACTTAATTTCTCGTTTATTTTAGTATTTTATAGTTAAAACCAAAAAATCCACTAAAAACAAGAGCATAATGACAGCATCTTTTTATGAGGTAAATCAGTTGATTATCTATTTTGTTGGGGGGGGTATAGAAGGCGGTAATCACCTCCTATAATATCATTTACTTAAGAAGTGGTAACATCCACAGCGTGAAGACCTTTCTTCCCTTGTTCTATATTGAAAGCGACTTTTTGACCTTCCATTAGCGTCTTGAAGCCTTCTGAAACAATAGCATTGAAGTGAACAAACACGTCAGCACCACCATTGTCTTGCGTCAAAAATCCGAAACCTTTAGCTTCGTTAAACCATTTTACAGAACCCGTTGTTTTATTAGACATAGATTGTCCCTTTTTAAAAATTTAAATTAGTTGCTAAAAATGCAACACGCTGAGACATTGAATTATTTAATGCATGATGAAGCTAAAGAAGGGAAACTCTGAGGATAACAACTAGCGAATTCTGAGGGCTTAACTTTAAGAACTTTATTTTCCATTTAATAACTCTGAACTACAGAGCGACGCCATCATCGCTCTTTATTGGTTTAATGTAAAGGATTGTTTTGTTTTTAACCAGATTAACTTTGTATTCGCGCAGAAAAATGACCGTGTAATATCGTTAAAATCGCTTTAAATGAGCACATTAGCGTACACTTTTGGCGAATGTGCTTTGCAGAATAGTTTGTTGATAATTCACTTCATGATGAATATACACTGGCCAAATGCATTGAATTGTCAGCAATTGACCTCGCTTTTCATCCAACGGCGTATGTGCATCTTAAAAATGGTTCTTCCCGCCTGTCCAAATAACCCAACACAATTTGACTACGTGGAATAGCAAAAGTATTTTTTATCTGCTCACGAACCGACTGGTGGCAAAGAGTAGACTTGCTAAGAGCGACCTTGTGAGGGAGCCTCATTAACATACAACCACGGCTTATAGTCAGAAAGCCTTCCCCCACCACGGCCTTCTTTAATCCGTTGAGTAATTTGCTTTTCAGTTAAAACGTACTTTTATTTTGCCATAACAAAAATCCGGTTAACTTTTAATCAGTTTAACCGATTTTAGAAAGCTTGGGGCGGAAAATACGATTTAGTATTGAGCAAGAGTTTGATCATCCAGTGACACCTGCCAAACCATCAAAGTCTTAGCTAATAATTGGACATTTCTTGTTACCGATTTCTAGAGATTAGGTAGTGAGGTATTACGAAAATGAACCTCTAAGGTTTCCCTTGAGGCTCATTGGTTGGTAACTTCAGTTGCGCTGAGTAGCGTAAGAGAAGGAAGCGCACGATAATGTCATGCGACAGTATAAATCACATAGCACTCAGTGAAAGGACCATTGAAGTGAATAACTGTTTTCATCGACGGAATATAATAATGTGTCGCAGATTAGAAGTTGTAAATCAAAGCCAACTCTACACGCGCAATATCTTTACTATTAGAACCGACAACATCATCCGTGAAGTCACTAGATAGCGCATAGTAAGTGTTCACTTCTGTTTTTAGGTTGCCAGTAATGTAATTATGGAACTGTAGGTAGAGCTGGGTGTACGCGTATTTTTCATCGGAATCTTCACCAAACAACACATCCTGGTTAAGGGTATAGATCGCATCATCCGTATTCGCACGCCACGTCGACATGAAACCAGTAATAATCGTCTGCTTAGGTGCGTATTCAATAACTGAGTAACCACCAACTTGCATTGCGTTACCGTAAGCGCCATCATGCGCAAAGCCTAGCGGATCACCTGTCCATAACGGGTTGAAGGTGTTAACTTTATCGCTGTCCGCATCTGAGCCAGACGCATAGTGTAGGTTCATGCCAACACGGTAGTTCCAATCCGATTTCCAGTTATAGTTCAAATCTGCGTACGCCATATAAGCGGAGATGTCTTTACCTGCATGGTCACCAAACTGGTACACACCATCAAGCATGTAACCGAATCCTTCACTAACAAAGTCGTGAGCGTGCAAACCTAATACTTGAATATCAACGTCACCGTCTGGCGCGTTAACAAAGCTTTCGTTAGTGAGTTGATTACTCATCACATAAGCCTGCATTGCTCCAAAATCAGTTCTCCAGTTGGCGAACACACCCGTTGATTTCTTACCGTTTGTTTTATCGTCCCAGTTACCACTAAAGCTGCCATCAGAATACAATGGGAACACTTCTTCACCGTAGTAAACATCAAAATTGATGCCAGACACACTGTATTTAGCAGTTGCAGCATTCCAACTTGATTGCACTGGGGTTGGTTCGCGGTTCATCATCTGCCATTCATTTAAGTAGATTTCTTGACGACCTAGACGTGTACTTAAATACTGATCACCATTATCAATCAATTTGAACTCAGTGAACAGTTGATGAAAGTCGGTCCCTGCGTCATCCACTGGGCCAGGTCTATCAAGGTTTGTGTAATTGGTGCGAATCTCACCAAACACGCGCATCCAGTCTTGGTAAGTGACATCGGCAGAAAAATGCATACGAGTACGTAACTCGTTCTTTTTACGGTTATCACCGTCGTACATATGATTCCAACGGTTATCTAGTGAGGCTTTAAGATTACCGCTCAATGAGACTTTCCAATCACCGCTTTCGTTGATGTCTAAACGCTTCAGTTTTTCAGAGAAACTTTTTTGGCTTTCATCTAGGTTATCCACATAGCTCCAATCTTCATTGGCTCGATCTCCCCAAAATACCATCGGACTACGATCTGGCCAGCCGGCAATCGTCTCAGTGTTGGTTGAGTTTTCATTAGCGTGTAGGGCACCAGAAACACACAAGGCAAGTAAGGTTACAGCATGCTTTTTCATCATTTTCATTTTTATAATTTCCATATTTCAGATACACGGCTCCCTTCCTGTGACGTGATGTCACAGGAGAAACCATGAGTTATTGGGATACTATAAAGCTCGTAACAATCGTGTTACGAAGAAAGTGTCGCGGCTAGGAATCAACACCTAAGGCTTCTTTGATACCGCAAGCTATCGTAATAACATTCGCTCCGTATATCACCTGAATACCTTTGTTCATCCTAACTACACCAATTGCGTTCAAGTCTTCTTTCCAAACTTTATCGCTGGCGGTAAGTGATTCATCATGCAATGAGACTCGCAGCCGAGTAGCACAGTTTGATACGTTCTCGATATTATCTGTACCGCCTAATGCTTCAATGATTTCAGCCGGCAGGCCTTTCGACGTTTGCTGTTTCTTCTTTTTGAAATCATCCTTAGAGTAAAGTGCAATATCACCATCCTCTTCTTCTCGACCCGGTGTTTTTGAGTCGAACTTAAGGATAAAGAACTTAAAGGTGTAGAAGTAAATCACGAAGTACAGAGGCACAATCCAAAGCAATGCCCATGCATGTACTTTTTCAGGTTGAAGCAGATTCGGCACCATGAATAACAGCTGATTACCGTGTATCGAGACACCCATCATTTCTGTAATAACGTACGCTAAGCCATTTAGAGGCACGTGCACAGCAAAGAACAAGAATGGCTGAACAAACAAGAAAGTGTATTCTAGAGGTTCAGTGATACCAATGACGGCTGCCGTAAATACAGCAGGTACCATAATGGCTGCAACTTTCTTACGGTTGGCTGTTTTAGCAGTAACGTACATTGCGTACGCCGCACCTGTTAAGCCACCAATTTGAATTGGGATTCGACCACTAGTGAAGTTATGGGTAATGTAGCCAGTTGCATCTGGTGAACTCATTTGACCATTCATGATGTTACGTACGCCTTCATAAACCACGCCATCAATCTCCATCACACCACCAACACGGGTGTATTCGATAGGGAAAGCGATAAGGTGGTGCAGACCGAACGGCAACAGACCTTTATCAAACACGCCAAACAAGAATGAACCAAAGATGCCTGAGCTTGTGATCAATGTCGTAATTGACTGAAGAGCGCCAGCAATTGGAGGCCAAGCGTAATAAACGAACAGCGCCAAAGGCATAACAGCAAAATAGGCAAAGATAACAACAGCACGTGGGCCAGAGAAGAAGCTCAGCAGTGCTGGCATTTCAAACTTGTAGTAACGGTTGTGGATCCAAGCGGTAATACAACCAACAAGAATACCGCTGAAGATGCCCATGTTGTAGGCGAAAACACCCAGTGACTCGCCCCAAAGTGAGTTAAAGTTTTGAGCCGCGACTTTCTCAAAACCGGCATCATTCACTAATGAAGCCACGCTTGTGGTATCAGGGGTCCATCCGTGAAATGCAGCAATCGATCCGATCGCGACATTGAAACACATGAACATAGTGAAACCCGTAAAGGCCGCCCAGCCTTTTTCCGACTTAGCCAGCGCGAATGCTAAGCCAATGGCGAAGAAAGGAGGTAAATTGCGCATCACCATCAAACCAAGATCTAACATCAGTTTAAAGAATGCCCAAATAACAGAATCAGTAGCCGACATTTGATTTACAACGCCAGCTCCAACACCAATAAATATCCCTGCGATAACCAGTACGATGATAGATACCATCATACCCCCAGCAAGTGCTTGAACCTTATCCCTCATAATTTACTCCTAAAGTGATATGAGAACTTTCACGTATATTGTTATTGCTCTTTTTAATGACTTAAGGCTAAGCCGTTCGTTGGGCTCATGAACATAAGTCAAATCACCGGGAAAAGTAGGTCCGAATGCCACACCATTGTTTAGCGCACGCGCATAGGAAGCCGCGCCTTTGCTAAAGCATTGAGCGTCCATTCTCGTAACTTCGGAATACGCTTTTCCCATTGCTTGGATAAGATCACTTTCGGGTGAGAGGTAAGATAGAGGTAAGTACTGCTGTTCAATCAATCTCACTCCATATTTTTGGGATAAATATTGGAGTTGGGTACGAGTCTGATCGATAGACAGGCCTTTAGGAAACCGAAAATCAAAATCCAAATTGTAGCCATGTTGATCTAAGTTGATAGAAGAGACACAACACGTAGTCGTGCCCATTTCATCGTCTTGGTGAGCAAGACCTAGTTTCATGCCATCAGTTGAATCTGCAAACCATGCATCTAATAACATTATCAGGCTTTGAGAATTAGCATCTAACCCTTCAACATGCCGCATGTGGCGAACAAACTGATCCATACAGTTATCAACCTTATGCGGGTTGCGGGATTTCTCCCACGGCGTTGATAACTCAACGCAATACACCCCCTTATATTGGTTGTCATCACTCTTTGCTGCAGAGGCTAGAGTAACTCTCGCTGAAGTTTCAAATATTGCTGCAACTTCACGTGCTTTTTCACCCGCCAGATAAGCAGATAATTGATAGCAGGTGGATGTTCTGTCACGCTCACTTTCAATACTGACTATCTGACACGTTCCTAGGTCACTAAGAGTTGCGAACTCTTTTTGCAATGACGCATATAGGATTCCTTTTTCTCCATTGACGATTGGGAAGTCGCCATCAGGAGAGAAACCATAATCCGGCTGAGGATTATGCTTAAAATAATGCTCTACACATTCCCAAGTTGTCTCTTCTGCGCCGCCGATGATCACTCGTATTTTTTTATCGAGCTTTACGTCTAGCGCTTTAAACATCTTGAGGATATATAGACTGGCCATCAATGGCCCTTTGTTATCTGTGACACCTCGGCCAAAGAGATCATCACCTTGCTGTGTCATTTCAAACGCTGGCGTTCTCCAGGCATTTAAGTCACCAGACTCTACAACGTCAACATGATGCAAGATTCCAATTTCTTGCTCGCCTGCACCAAAGCTAATATCCAATGCATAACCTTGATGATCGCGAACTTCAAACCCTTCTCTCTTCGCCCAATCAATTAAGTAATCAAACGCATTTCTGATGGGTAAACCGAACGGCGCATTCACTTTTTTGGTGGCGATATCGCGAACGGACGGGATAGCAACCAATTCTGATAGATCACTCAATAGCGCCTCAAGGTGCCCATCAAGATAGCTCAGTGATTGGTTGAAAAAGTTGCTACCCGTCATGCTTTTTTCCTAATTCATTGCTGTTTGTATGGTTATAATTGAGTTTGTAAGATAGGTCTCATTTTTGCCATAAGCCCGATTTATAGTACTTACCCTTTCGATAACCAGCACGTTCCTTTCGTATCAGAAAACGCCATAAAATCCGCACTTCTTTGTGCAAAGATGCCATTTTCCACGACACCAGCAATGGCATTTAATCGTTGCTCTAATGCTTTGGGTTCTGAACAATCTAGATTCGCTACATCCAAGATGATATTACCGTTATCCGTCACGCAGCCTTCTCGTAATACAGGTTGACCACCAAGACTTTGCAATGCATTGAATACTGCCTTTTGTGCTGCAGGTAATACCTCGACTGGCAATGGGAACTTACCCAGCTGTGTCACCAGACGGCCACTATCGGCGATAGTGATAAAGGTTATGGCCATCGTCGCCAGCACCTTTTCACGCGCTAGTGCCGCACCACCACCTTTAACGGTAATTCCGTTACTCAACCCCTCATCAATGCCATCCACATAAACATCGACACGATCGCATTCAGAAATAGTTATCTCTGGTAAGCCTGCCGCTAACAGCGCCTTACTCGAACGTTCAGAGCTTGAAACACAATGCGAAAACTCCGCACCACTTTTCTTTAGCAACTGAATGAAAACCTCAACAGTTGCGCCAGTACCGATGCCAATCACGCTAGATGGTGTCAGCGTTTTCAGCACTTGCTCTAAGGCTACTTTCGCAGCCTTAGTACGCAGGCAGTCTTGGCTTTTGTTTTCAATAAAACGTTGCGCCATGCCCATATTATTTCTCCAATACTGCTTTTGACTTCGCGACAATGTTGTCGACGGTGAAACCAAACATTTCGAACAGCTGCTCCGCAGGTGCTGACTCACCAAAGCTTGTCATGCCCACGATGTCACCTTGCAAGCCAACGTATTTGAACCAGTAGTCACGAATTCCAGCCTCAATCGCAACGCGAGCTGTCACTTGACTAGGCAACACAGAGTTTTGATACTCAGGGCTTTGAGCGTCGAAGACATCTGTTGCTGGCATGGATACCACACGGCATCGCACATTGGTCAGTTGTGCTTTTGCTTCCATCGCAAGGGCGACTTCAGAGCCCGTTGCAATCAGAATCAGTTCCGGCTCACCGTCGCAATCAGACAGGATGTAACCGCCCTTAGCAACGTTCGCTAGCGTGGCTTCATCACGCTCAAATTGAACGAGATTCTGACGAGAGAAAATCAGTGATGTCGGTCCATCAAAGCGTTCTACCGCCGATTTCCAGGCTACCGCTGTTTCTACTTGGTCACACGGGCGCCATGTACTCATGTTTGGTGTCAAACGCAGTGATGCAATTTGCTCTACCGGTTGGTGCGTTGGCCCGTCTTCGCCAAGCCCAATCGAGTCATGTGTGTAAACAAAAATACTGCGCTGTTTCATCAGTGCGGCCATACGCAGCGCATTGCGTGCATATTCCATAAACATTAGGAAGGTGCCACCGTAAGGAATAAAGCCGCCGTGTAAGGCAATGCCATTCATCATGGCTGACATAGCAAACTCACGTACGCCGTAGCTTAGGTAGTTACCCGATGCATCCGCAGCACTGATGGCTTTTGAGCCAGACCAATTGGTTAGGTTCGATGGCGTTAAGTCCGCAGAGCCTCCCAAAAACTCAGGCAGCAGCGGGCCAAATGCTTCAATGGTATTTTGTGAGGCTTTACGCGTCGCGATTGTTTGTGGGTTTGCTTGCAGTGTTTGAATTAGATCGTTGCTGTAATCTTCCCAGTTTTCTGGTAATTCGTTGTGGTTGCGACGACTAAACTCCTTGGCAAGCTCTGGGTGGGCTTGTTGGTATGCCGCAAAACGCTCATTCCAGCTGTCTTCGACTGCTTGCCCTTGCTCTTTAGCATCCCACGCTTGGTAGATATCTTGCGGAATTTCAAACTCAGGATGCTCCCAATCCAAATTAGCGCGAACCAACGCCACTTCATCTGTGCCTAACGGAGCACCATGGCAATCATGGCTGGCTGATTTGTTTGGCGAGCCATAACCAATCACTGTTTTGCAACAAATTAATGTCGGTTTATCTGTTACCGCTTTCGCTTCTGCAATCGCCTTATGGATATCATCGGCGCAGTGTCCGTCCACATCAGCAATGACATGCCAACCGTACGCTTCAAAACGCTTCGGCGTGTCATCAGAGAACCAGCCGTCCACTTCCCCATCAATCGAGATACCATTGTCATCCCAAAATGCCACCAGCTTGCCTAAACCAAGCGTACCCGCCAGTGAGCACGCTTCATGAGAAATGCCTTCCATCATGCAGCCATCACCCATGAACACATAGGTGTGGTGGTCGACAATATCGTGACCTTCGCGGTTGAATTGCTCAGCCAGCACTTTTTCAGCCAATGCCATACCAACGCCATTGGTAATACCTTGTCCTAATGGCCCAGTTGTAGTCTCTATGCCAGGTGCATAACCGTACTCTGGGTGACCCGCAGTTTTGCTGTGCAGTTGTCGGAATGATTTAATGTCTTCCATTGACAGCTCATACCCAGAAAGGTGCAATAAGCTGTAAATCAGCATCGAACCGTGACCGTTTGACAAGATAAAACGATCGCGATCGGCCCAATTTGGATTCGATGGATTATGTTTTAGAAAATCGCGCCAAAGCACTTCTGCAATGTCCGCCATGCCCATGGGTGCGCCTGGGTGTCCAGACCCGGCTTTTTGCACCGCATCCATACTGATAACGCGAATCGCATCCGCGAGTTTAGAACGTGAAATCATCATTTTTCTCCTACAGACGCGCTTCGATCATGGTTTCCAATTTGCCTTGGTCGACAGCAAAATTGCGAATACCTTCCGCTAGTTTCTCAGTCGCCATAGGGTCTTGGTTCATCTCCCAACGGAACTCAGCTTCTGTCATCGTTTCTGGTGCCTCTTGAGTTGCATCACGAGCAGAGAAAAGCTGACATTCAACCTCACCTTCTTGTGCGGCAAGTTGGTCTAGAATCGCAGGGCCAATGGTTAATCGATCACAACCCGCGAGTGCCAGAACTTCATCGGCATTACGGAAACTGGCACCCATGACAACGGTGTTGTAGCCATGATCTTTGTAGTAGTTGTAGATTTCAGAAACAGACACCACACCAGGGTCTTCAGAAGGCAGGTATTCTTTCTTGTCTGTATTGGCTTTAAACCAATCAAGAATGCGACCTACAAATGGCGAGATAAGGTAAACACCCGCTTCCGCACACGCTTTTGCCTGAGCAAAGTTAAATAGAAGAGTGAGGTTGCAATTGATGCCCTCTTTTTCTAGTTCCTTCGCTGCACAAACGCCTTCCCAAGTAGACGCAAGTTTAATCAAGATACGGTCATTGCTGATGCCCGCCTCGTTATACATTGCCATTAATTTACGCGCTTTAGCCAAGCTAGCTTCTTTGTCAAAAGACATGCGCGCATCGACTTCTGTCGAAATTCTACCCGGGACTGTTTTTAAGATTTCAAGACCAATATTCACAGCCAACTTGTCACCCGCATCGATGATCTGTTGCGCTTTATTTGAACTCTGAGCCTTCGCCCAAGTGATAGCATCTTCAATCAACCGATCATACTGAGGCATCTCAGCCGCTTTCAAAACCAGTGATGGGTTGGTGGTTGCATCTTGTGGTTGGAATGCAGCAATCGCATCAATGTCGCCTGTATCCGCGACGACGGTTGTGTATTTTTTCAGTTGTTCTAATTTGTTCATCATTTCATCTCGGTAAGTTGATTAATCAGCTGCGGCAAAGTCTGTTCACCCATCGAATTCAGTACCACGTTAGCTAGCGAAACATCGAGGTGACTGGTGAGTAAATTGGTTACGGCAACCGTTGGTATTCCTGCCGTTCGAGCCGCCTTAACTCCAGGAGGGGAGTCTTCAAAAGCGATGGCTTGATGGGCAGAAACACCTAACTGTTTGAGCGCAGTGAAATACACGTCTGGCTGAGGTTTACGTCTATCTAGAGCAATGTCTTCAGCACCGACAAAGCAGTCAAAATAGTGTGTGAGGTTTAATCGGTTCAATATCGGTAGGTAGTGATCCCGCTCTGAGCTGGTCGCGAGTGCGATTTTAAGTGACCGTGATCGAGCAAAATCTAGGTACTGACGAACACTATCGCGCTCGGTGATGTTTTCAATGAGACGGTAAGCCTTGGCAATAACTTGGTTCCGTATCTCTGAATCAGACAAGGTTTGATTTGAAGCTTCATTATATAAACGATAGAGATCGGTTGCTGGCACTGAGCTCCCAACTAGGCCAGCAACCTGGAGTGGCGATACCTCAACACCGTATGGTTTCAACAAAGCTTCCCAGGCGTTGTACATACAGGTCTCGGTATCGACAAGAAGGCCATCAAAGTCGAAAATCAATGCTCTAAGGTTACTGGCAGTAAATTCCTCTCGTTCCAATTTCACCGCTGTATGACCCAGAGTATTCATCTCGATTTCCATGGTTCAGTCTCCATTTTCTTTATTTATTATTCATCTTCGATTTCGGCAGCCCACTAAGCTAAGCTAGCGTTCAACACTTTTTTCATTTCTTCGCCGCTCGTCAGTGGCAAATCAAAACAAAAAGCTGGCTCTAGTTTCTGCACGTCTTCTTGTGTGACACCGACTTGAGTTAAGTTCGATTCCAAACCGATTCGCTCAAGGAAAGTCACAAGCAATGCAGCAAGTGATTGCGCTTTTTCTTCAGTACTTCCCACGGCACCAAAAAGCTCCGCCACTTGTGCAAATCGCTCTGGCTGCTTTCGCCATTGCAGTTGTACGTAAGCTGGATAAACCACTGCCAACGTTAAGCCGTGCGGTAGGTCTGTTTTTACACTGCCTAAGATTTCACCGAGTGGATGCGGTGCCCCCGCTCCACCATTAGCAAGCGAGATTCCCCCTAGGGTATCGGCTTTTGCTAACTGGCAGCGACCCTCGAGATCACTGCCGTTATCGACCACATTTGGCAGGTTTTCGACGACAAGTTTCATCGCTTCTAACGCCATGCTATCGACAAACGGAGATAGGCGAGTGCCCGTAAACGATTCAAACGCATGTGAAAAGGCATCAAATCCTGTCATTGCAGTCATATGCGGTGGCAGAGTCAGCATAAGCTCAGGATCGATCAGCGCTTCACAAGGGAAGAATTCTGAATGAAATAAGGTTAATTTAGCGTGCTGTTCCAAGTCGGTGATCACGGCAGCTTGCGTTACCTGTGATCCCGTTCCCGATGTTGTCGGAACAGCAATTAGAGGCAGTACAGGCGCTGGAAGTGCTTTCACCTCTCCAAATGGAGAATCGTAAGTGGCAAACCATTGGGACCAATCTAATGATTCGGCTCTGATTGTTGCAGAAATAATTTTTGCAGTATCAATAGATGAACCACCACCTATCGCTAACACCACATCACAATTCGCCTCTATCGCGACCTGACGGCCGAGCTCTACTACCGTTGTTGGTGGGTTTGGCACTACACCATCAAAATGTGTAATCTCAATACCCTGCTCTCCTAACAAAGAGAAAATACGGTCGTATGCTGGTTTAACGGCATCAAAGATTGGTTCAGATACGATCAGGCAGCGCTTGCCGTACTGGGCAACAAGCTGACCAATTTTCTGAATCTCACCTGCGCCAAAAGTCAGTTTGGTCGGTTGATAATGTTGAAACTGTGTCATGGTTTAATCCTTGGTAAAGGTGCCAAGCCCGAGCACAAATAAGGGGAAGGCCCGGCACCGATATTTCTAAACACGGCTGAAATCGATGAATTCAATCAGCGAATAGTGATTACGCTTCTGCTTCTTCTGCTTCAACGGCTGTTTTGTCTTCTAATTGGTCGATCGCTGCACGGAAGTCTCGAACGCCTGCTGTGATACCATCTTTGTGACCGAAGATATTGGTTGATGCCACCATCACGTCAATGTCTTCATTAAGCAGCTCTTCGATGTTGTGGTTACGGATACCACCATCAACACATAGTTCACAATTAGGGTTACGCTCGTTGATGAGTTCGCGTGCTTCACGGATCATTGCGATAGCCGATTTACGCCATAGCCACTCGTCATCGCCATCAGTAATACCGTGGATAACAATGTGTAAGCGATCTAGGTAGTAGATAGATTCTTTAACAAATGACACCGGGGTTAATGCGCCAACCGTCAAACCAAACTTCATTCCATGGTTTTGACAGTACTTGATGATGTAACACAGAGGCGCACCAATGAAATGCTCAGCAGGAAGAATTAACATATCGGCGCCAGCGGCTGCGATTTTGTCAATAAAGAGCTTGTCACAATCTTTAAAGTAGGCGTGAACCTCAATTGGCTTTTCAGTGTAAGGACGAATCCCTTCAACGATTTGGTGCCCCCCCATAAGCTGTAGGTTTTTAAGGTCATGCATATCTGCCGCATCACAGTGAATGTAATCCGCGCCAGCATCCGAAACTTCTTTTACTACATCTGCGATGTGGCCGTAATCTACGTGTGCTAGACCTGCTGCAATTTTTACTTTTTTCATGAGATTTCCTTAGTAGCTATATGAGTGTTGCCATGCATGTTGACCTTCACGAATAATGAGTCGTAAATATTGGCCAATGCCACAACTGTTGTTATCTGTGATAATAAGATTGGCTAGGCCACGGAGAGCCGGGCTAGCGTTTGCCATAGCGACAGGCTCGCCAACGGCTTTGAACAACGAAATATCGTTGTCGCCGTCACCAAATGCGATAGTGAGATTTGGACTAAGGTTGTGTTGAGACAACCAAGTTAAAGCTGACAGTCCTTTGTTGACACCAAGGCAAGTAATATCCAGCTTGTTCGGTATTGACAGATCCGCTTGCAGTACATTATTTATAGAATCACGGAGCTGGCACAAAGCCTGTTTATCGCTGCTCGATACCAACACTTTATATACTTCACCGCATACATCTTGCAGCTCAGCCAGCGATGGCATGATGGCCATCTGAACATCAATATCGAATTGCGACATCTGGCATTTTAAACCTGCGAAGTGTTGCGATGTTTTCAGTGCATAAATGCCATTATGGGCATAAAGAGTGAAGTCAAACTGTCCTAAAATGAGTGTATCTAGTAACTGGGCAAGCTGAGTAGAACTAAGCGACTGAACATTTTGGTAGCTGTTGCTGCTAACATCGTATTGGTAGGCACCATTGCAACAGATCATTGGAGCGGTTATACCAAGCTGTTTAGCAAAAGGGAGCATCAATTGATGAGGTCGTCCACTAGCTAACGTTACTTGATAACCTTCATATAAAGCTTGTTGAACCGCTTCAATATTGTTAACACAAATTTGGTTGTTATCGTTTAGTAAGGTTCCATCTAAATCGATAATGATTGCTTGGTATTTCACCTTGGCCTCCGTTGACTCCTTGTGATGCAATATGACTATATGCGTCAAATTCGGTCATGTAAAGTCACTGATGATTTATTTTGACGCGTTATGTTGCCCAGATCACGAAAATACGTCACAAAACCCCAAATTACGCCATAAAAAATCAAAATTGCTCGAAAGGTCAAATTAGGTCATAATATTCCAATGATAAATTCAGGATGTAATTAGAGATGAATGAAGCTCAACGTCACCGACACTTGCTCGACTATGTAAACAGTCATACCTTTATCACTACCAACGACTATGTAGCGATGCTGAACATCTCTTTATCTACTGCTCGTCGTGATATCAATAAGTTAGCGGAAAATGGAAAGCTGAAAAAAATTAGAAATGGCGCTGAAGCGATTAACAGTGACAGTAACCACCATCACCATACGCCAGCAACCTTTATTCCTACTGAGTACGATATTGAGAATCTAGAAGCCAAGAAACGTATTGCTCAGGCAGCTGTTGAGCTATGCGATGAACATGACAGTGTGATAGTCAGTGGCAGTAATACCACTTTCTTGATGGGACAGTATTTAGTAGATCGCGATATCCAAGTAGTAACTAACTTTATGCCTCTCGCGCACAACCTGATTACACAAGATCACCAGAGCATCATTATTCTAGGAGGTCAGTACTTGCCAGAGCGCCAGATCACCATTTCTCCAGACGAAGAAGCGGTTAATGATCATAAAAGCCGCTTTGTCTTCTTCACTGGTACAGGTGCCACATCTTCAGGTATCCATACCTCTGACTTATTAGTCTATATGGCAGAGAAAAAGTTGCTTGAATATGGCGCGAGGCTGATAGCGTTAGTCGATAGCAGTAAAGTAGGTAAGCATGGTGGTAAGCTTTTAGCAACTAGCGCAGAACTAGATACCTTAATTACGAATCACGGTGCTGACGAAAAAGTACTGGAATCTTTGCGTTCAAGTGGAGTAAACGTAATTATCACTTAACTTGTTCGCCCCTTTATTTAACGTATTGGGCACTTTGCGCACCGATATCCATGTGATCCGTCCCAGCAGTTTTGGACACTGCGTTAAGTGAGTACAATCACTAACGAGGTGAACTATGACAAACAAGAAAAAAAGAACAATGCATACTCCTGAATTCAAAGCTTAAGCCCTCAAGCTAGCTGAAAATGTTGGTGTGGCAACTGCAGCTAAACAGTTATCTCTTCACGAGTCTCAACTCTACAATTGGCGCAAGGCGGTTCAACAGACAAGCAGCGTCAGTAATCGGGAAAAAGAACTGGCCGCTGAAAATGTAAAATTAAAGCGGCTTCTAGCCGAACAGGCTGAGGAGCTAGAAATCGTAAAAAAGCCGCCACCTACTTCGCCAAGAATCTAAAATAGAACGGGACAACGCCCGCGTTGAGAGCTTCTTCCACCCACTGAAAGTTGAGGCGATCCAATACGAGCCGATCATGACTCGAGATACAATGCGTCAGACTGTTTTTGAGTATATTGAGGTTGATTATAATCGAACAAGAAGGCACAGTGCTCTTGGGTATTTAAGCCCAGCTAACTTTGAACTGAAAAATATCGCTTAGCCGAGTGTCCAGCCTTGCTGGTGCAGATCACTTCTGAAGGGATCTCATTAACATACAACCACGGCTTATAGTCAGAAAGCTTTCCTGAACCTCGACCTTCTTTAATCCGTTGAGTAATTTGCTTTTCAGTTAAAACGTACTTTTATTTTGCCATAACAAAAATCCGGTTAACTTTTAACTAGCTTAACCGGATTCAAAAAGTTCTTAACTTTAGTGTTACAGTTTCAAACTTTAATGTCATACTTTCAGGCTTTAATGTCTTCCGACAATAACTGACTAACAGCGGTAAAAATTACTCGACTGTTACCGCTTTTGCTAGGTTACGAGGCTGATCGACATCTGTCCCTTTAATTAAGGCCACATGGTAAGACAACAACTGCATCGGTACTGTGTAGTAGATAGGCGCAATAATGTCATCGACATGAGGCATCTGGATGATCTTCATGGTGTCATCGCCTTCAAAGCCCGCCTTCTCGTCAGCAAATACATATAATTGGCCGCCACGTGCACGCACTTCTTCAACGTTCGATTTCAACTTCTCAAGCAAGTCATTGGTTGGGGCAACAACCACAACAGGCATATCGGCATCAATCAGAGCAAGAGGACCATGCTTAAGCTCACCAGCCGCATACGCTTCTGCGTGAATGTATGAAATCTCTTTTAGCTTAAGCGAGGCTTCCATCGCAATTGGGTAGTACTCACCACGACCTAAGAACAAGGTATGGTGCTTATCTGCAAAATCGACAGCTAGCGCTTCAATTTGCTTATCGAATGCCAGCGCTCTTTCAATATTGGCTGGAAGCTCATGCAGTGATTGAACGATTTCAGCTTCACGCTCTTCACTCATGCGCCCCTGTAAACGCGCGAGAGAGACAACCATCATCAACATCGCCGCTAGTTGCGTTGTAAATGCCTTGGTTGAAGCAACACCAATCTCTGTACCGGCGCGTGTCATAAAGGCGAAATCAGATTCACGCACCAGTGAAGAACCCGCAACGTTACAAATGGTCATCGCTGCCATGTAACCTTTTTCTTTGGCAAGACGCAATGCTGCCAATGTATCTGCGGTTTCGCCCGATTGTGATAGTGTCACGAGCAAGCTGTTTGGGCGTACGACGAAATCGCGATAACGGAATTCTGATGCAATCTCTACATCACAGCTAACGCCCGCAATGGATTCAAACCAATAACGCGCAACCATGCCAGAGTTATAAGAAGTGCCACATGCAATGATCTGTATGTGTTCGACTTTGTTGAGAATCTCAACCGCATTCACACCAATGCTTTCTGTTACAACAGATTGACTGTTAATTCGGCCTTCCATCGTATTGATGAGTGCGCGAGGCTGTTCGAAAATCTCTTTTTGCATAAAGTGACGGTATTGGCCTTTGTCGCCAGCATCATGTTCAGCGTTTGACTCAATAATCTCACGCTCAACAGGGTTACCGTCAACATCAACAACCTTCACTTCACGGCGTGTAATCTCTGCTACATCCCCTTCTTCAAGGTACATAAAGCGGCGAGTCACACTAAGTAGTGCCAACTGATCAGACGCAAGGAAGTTTTCACCGATACCGAAACCAATAACAATTGGGCTACCAGAACGTGCAGCTACGATACGGGTTGGATCTTTACGATCGACAACAACGGTACCATAGGCGCCATCTAACTGTGCGGCGGTTTTTTGTAGCGCTTCAACCAATGTTTCAGAAGTACGTAGCTCCCACTCAACTAGATGAGCAATAACTTCGGTATCCGTTTGAGAGCAAAATACATAACCACGCTCTTGAAGCAGCGCTCTTAACTCTTCATGGTTTTCGATGATACCATTGTGAACCACTGCGATATCGCCTGATACATGAGGGTGTGCATTCGCTTTCGATGGTTCGCCATGCGTCGCCCAGCGAGTATGGGCGATACCGGTACCACCACTCACATCTTGAGAAGAAACCGCATCGGCAAGTTCTTGTACTTTACCAAGCCGACGGACACGCTTGAGCGCTAACTTTTCATCAACAACAGCAACACCGGCTGAATCATATCCTCGGTATTCCAAACGGCGCAGGCCTTCAACCAGAATTTCTACTACGTCACGTTGTGCTACCGCACCTACGATTCCACACATATTATTACTCCATTAACTTATTCATCCCTCACATTATTAGCAATAAAGCGCGTAATGAGAGAGCAATTTTAAAACGTCTATTAAGCGCAAATAACCTTCACGCCATTTGATTCGATTTGAGCTCTTTGCTCGGCCGTTAAGTTAGTATCGCTTATCAATACATCAATCGCGTCCCATCCCAACTCTAAGTTCGGAATTTTCCGGCCAATTTTTTCTGATTCAACCATTACGATAACTTCACGTGCGACTTCAGCCATAACCTGACTAAGACCAAGAAGCTCATTAAATGTTGTTGTTCCCCGCGACAGGTCCACGCCATCCGCACCAATAAAGAGCTGATCAAAGTCGTACGAACGTAGTACTGATTCTGCCACTTTTCCTTGGAAAGACTCAGAATGGCTATCCCAAGTACCACCTGTCATCAGCAATGTTGGTTCGCTTTCCAGCTCATTAATGACATTAGCAAGCATCAGAGAATTCGTCATAACAACTAATCCCTTTTTACTGCCTAGCTTAGAAACCAACGCGCCAGTTGTACTACCGCAATCAATGACAATTCGGTAATGATCCTTAATCAAACCAGCAGCTGCATCTGCAATATTCGTCTTTGCTGAAGATGTAGAATCTGACTCATTTAGCACCTCCTCAACGGCCTCTTTTGGCAATGCGACAGCCCCGCCATAGCGACGGAGTAGTTGTCCATTCAGCTCTAGAGAAGAAAGATCTTTTCGAATAGTCACTTCAGACGTATCAAACAGTACTGATAGCTCTTCCACGCTCACTTCACCACGCTGTTTGACTAATTCAGCGATGGAGTGCCTTCTAACTTGCGTATTTCTCTTCTGCATAGCTTTCGATTCAAAGGGAAAGGTTTCGTTAATTGTTTCATAACGAAACTTAATGCGCAATAAAATGTGGCCTAAATCTCATTGATTTAATACAAATGATACAGTGGAGGGGTTATCCAGAAATTGAGACGAAGGCAATGAAGCCGCATAAAACGAGGGCTAAATCGCTATATTTGAACATGGAAACGATATGCATAAAGACTTGCTAGATAAAGCGTAATCAGCACCTTATCTAGCAGTGTTTCCCCCAAAGGAAGGCTTGGAACAGATAGGTTATAGTGACGTTGAATGCTCTGATTTTACTGACTATGTGACGAGCTGCCCAGTAACCGACTTGTTGATTACTGGTCAGCTGGAAATACTACCCCAGTTTGTTGACGAATTTCCGTTAGCATTTCAGCGGTCAATAACGAGCGCTCTATAGCTTTCGCATCCATTTGTTGCTGTTGGATCTGCTGGTAAAAGTGCTCAGCTTCGTATTCCATCGAATTATCTCGCTGCGGTAGGGTAATATCTTCTACTTGCCCATCTCGAGGCTGATAAAGCACTTTCTCACCCTCAGAAATTTTGCTGATTAACAACGCGCCGTCTTCGCCTTGTATCTCGGTAGGAATAGACGAATGCGATACTTTTGAATGCAGAATAACCACGTCAAAGTCGGCATAATGCAACTGCACTGTTCCATGCCCATCCACCCCTGAGTCAAGTAACCTCGCCGTGGCCTGAATCTGCTCCGGACGCCCAAACAAGGCCGCCGCTGATGCAACGCAGTAATAACCGATATCCATGATTGAGCCGTTGGAAAAAGCCGGGTTGAAGGTGTTTGGATTCTCGCCGTCGAGGTAGCGCTGATAACGGGAAGAGTACTGACAATAACTAAAAAACACCTGTCGTAACTGCCCTAGCTTCGGCAACATTTCACGAATCAGCTTAAAATTAGGTAAGTAGTCAGTTTTAAACGCTTCAAACAAGATAACTTGGTTTTCTCGTGCAACCTCATACATGCGCTGCGCTTCAGTGATGTTAGACGCCAAAGGTTTCTCACAAATCACATGCTTACCACTTTGCATCATTTGTATCGCTTGCTCACAATGCAGTGAGTTAGGGCTAGCAATATATACCGCATCAACCTCATCGCACTGCGCTAACGTCTTCAAGTCTGTTACGACTTGCGTCACAGAGAATTTGCTTGCAAAGTCTTGTGCCGATGCCATGTTACGTGAGTAAACCATGACAAGTTGAAATTTAGCGCTGTTTTGTGCCGCTTCCACAAATTTTTCAGTGATCCAATTTGTGCCTATAATCGCCAGCTTTAACATTGTCATTCCCTAACTGTAAATTGTTAAAATATAACCGTTTAATCGTTTTGGTCCTATCACAGCAACAGGGTATAGATAACGGGTGCCAACAACGATGTAATCACACCGCATAACACCAACGCCATTGAACTCATTGCTGCATCTTGGTGATGCTCCTCTGC
Organism: Thaumasiovibrio clandestinus; assembly: GCF_047250365.1. Classification (NCBI taxonomy): domain Bacteria; kingdom Pseudomonadati; phylum Pseudomonadota; class Gammaproteobacteria; order Vibrionales; family Vibrionaceae; genus Thaumasiovibrio; species Thaumasiovibrio clandestinus. The sequence continues at coordinate 186,263 of NZ_JBLBVL010000007.1, read as the reverse complement.
AGCGCGAGCGGTTCCCAATGCATGAGAAACCGTTCCCATCGCCAAACCACGCGCGATAGGGTGCGATACTCCTAATTTACGTAAAATCGGGTATCCGGCCAGCGCACCAAAAAAGCCGGCCACCATGACCATTAACGCAGAAATTGATGCTTCACCACCGAGTGACTCTGTCACCGACATCGCTATTGGTGTCGTCACCGATTTAGGTAAGATAGCGGCAACCAGCGCAGCGTCTGATCCCAATAAAATCGCAACACTCGCGCCACTCAACATGGCCAAGAGGCTACCCAAAACACACGCCGACAATAGCAATTTCCATTGCGCCTTAAGCGCCGGTAGTTGCACATAAAGAGGGTAGGCAAAAGCAACAACTGCAGGCTCTAACAATAGATGCAGTGGTTGATTGCCTTGAAAATAGGTTTCATAAGGAATATTCAAACCCAAAAGCAGGGGGATCAATATCAATATACTTAATAACAACGGATTACAGAGGGGATGACGGACACGTAATGACACCGCCCTAGCCGAATAAAAAACCCCTAAGGTCAGCAGTAGCCAGATCATTTAAGCCCCCGTTGGCAAATCACCCCAATCAACACAAAGACCAGTAATGAACTACTTAAGTTGCTCAGCAGTAAGCTCACACCATGATTACGAATCAATTCACCATGTTCGATCAAGCCAACACAAACGGGGACAAATAGCACTGTCATATGTCTCATCATCAACTCGCAACCAGGTCTAACCCAGTCAGCCGGAACCCATTTTAGTACCAGAGCGGTAAACAACAATAACATACCAATAATTGAGCCCGGAATAACCGTCGAGAAATAGTCCGAGATAAAATTACCCGTAATGGTAAACAAAAAAATAAGAGAAAAAGCACGCAGTAAAATCATGAAAATAGGGAAATAATGGATGACGTATTCAGTGTACTAAAGACAATGGGGGGATTCTAGTCTGGCATGAGTAAGGAATTGCATAATACTGATACTTTACAGTGTATGCTCGCTAACTTATCCGAATTGGAATGCGTTTTCGTCCAAACGGCTTATCGCATCGTGTCAAGTGTCCCGCGATTTGATAATTACAGAATTTACACGCACCATCTGCTGTAAGATGACACTCACCAAGTTGATACCAATTTCTCGATAACACATTTTGACCACAATTAGGGCAATAGGTGCTATCGCCCGCTTCATCAACAATATTTCCCACATAAACATAATTTAAGCCGTTATTAAGGGCGATGGCACGTGCTCGTTTAATTGTCTCTGGCGGAGTTGGTGGCGTATCCATCATCTTAAAATCCGGATGAAATGCGCTAAAGTGTAACGGGACATCGGGACCCAAATGCTCCGCTAACCACTGTGTCATCGCATCAATCTCTTGTGAGCTATCGTTTTCTCCTGGGATCAACAAGGTGGTAATCTCTAACCACACCGTGGTTTCATGATAAAGATACTGCAATGTTTCCAACACTGGCGCTAAATGCCCGGCACAAACCTTGTGGTAAAACCGCTCCGTGAATGCCTTTAAGTCAATATTTACCGCATCCATGTGTTGGAAAAAACGCTCACGCGGTTTATCGCAGATATACCCTGCGCTAACAGCCACTGACTTGACATCCTGCGCATGACAGGCAAGCGCTGTATCGACAGCGTATTCCAAAAATATCACCGGGTCATTGTAAGTAAACGCCACGCTTTTGCAGCCATAACGGCGTGCCGCGTTGGCCAATTGCTCAGGGCTTGCCATTGAGCCTAAGGTATCAATTTGGCGTGATTTACTGATATGCCAATTCTGGCAGAACTTACAGCCCAAATTACAGCCTGCAGTACCAAATGACAGCACGGCACTTCCAGGATAGAAATGATTTAATGGTTTTTTCTCTATGGGATCAATGCAAAAACCACTAGAGCGACCATAGCTAGTTAATACGATTTCGCCATCTTGGGCCTGCCGAACAAAACACGCACCGCGCTTACCATCACGTAACGTACAATAGCGCGGACAAACTTCGCACCTCACCCGCCCATCACTCAGTCGCTGCCAATATTCCGTAGCGTGAATATTTGAAAATGACGACATCTGCCCCTCACGGAATCGAATAATACCTATACTGAAAGTATAGGTATTATTCATCTTGCTGGTATTGGATGGATCCAAACAACACCACAACTAGGCAAAAACCATGAATATTCGCCCACCGGCGGTAGCCGGACGTTTTTACCCACACTCTGCCGTCGACCTTAAGCAACAAGTATTGGAATGCTTGGCATCTGACGGCACCTCACCCGACGATATCTGTGCGCTGATCGTACCGCATGCTGGGTATGTTTTTTCAGGAAAAGTGGCAGGAAAAGCATTTCAACAAATAAAACAACAGGCATCACGGATTAAACGGGTTATCTTAGTCGGCCCTAGCCATAGAGTTGCCATTGACGGTTGCGCTGTTCCGTCTCACACCCATTTCGCCACCCCGCTTGGTAACGTAGAAATCGACCAACAGAATATTCAAACACTGTTAGAGTGCTCAACAACCTTTGTCGATGATGACGCCCATAAATATGAGCATAGCTTGGAAGTGCAGCTTCCTTTTCTGCAGGTCTGCCTAAAGGATGTTAAAGTAACACCAATATTAACCGGCAGAATCTCCTCTCAAAGCCTCGCCGCCATGATCAAAACCATTTGGTCACCAAACGAGACACTACTAATTATCAGCAGCGACTTAAGTCACTTTCATTCTTATCAAGAAAGCATCAAGCTCGATGAAGAAACCTGTCAGGAAATCGAAGCGTACCGTCCAAGCCTAACCCCACATCAGGCGTGTGGCTCTACCGGTATAAATAGTTTACTTATTATCGCTAAACAACGCGGTTATCAACTACATCGCTTAGCGCTAATTAACTCTGGTGACACCACCGCTGGCGATAAACAAAGGGTGGTCGGGTATGTCAGCTACCTCTTCCATGAATAGTTCAGCTCCACTAACCCAGCAAGATCTCGCCACCTTATTAGATGTGGTTGAACAAACACTCAACTGCTATCTGGCTGGTAAACCGCGACCAAGTTTGACACTCAGTGATTACGCATTATCACTACAACAAAATGGCGCGTGCTTTGTTACCCTTACCGTCAATCATCAATTGCAAGGGTGTATCGGCACAACCCAGGCCCAGCGCCCCTTAGTTGAAGAAGCACAACACAAAGCATGGGCAAGTGCCTGCCAAGATAGTCGCTTTAAGCCGTTAACAGCACAACAAGCCAAACACCTCGATATCGAAGTGTCGGTGCTGACATCACCACACCGTTTGCCATTCAACCAAGAGCTGGCTGTTCGCGACTATCTTGAGCAACACCGCTGCGGGGTAATATTGTCGGATAAACACTCTGGCGCACTATTCTTACCGCAGGTATGGGAACAGCTGCCAGACCCCAAACAGTTTCTTTCCCATCTAAAACGTAAAGCGGGCTGGCCCAATAACTACTGGAGCGAGTCGATAACAGTACACGTCTTCGACGTTCAGAACGCCAAGCGGCAATACCAGCAAAATAAAGCGCACTAATATTGTTCGTGTTACGCGGGCATCTCAATAACTCGGTCACATAACGCATCTAGCAACGGCAAACTATGGGAGATGACCAAGGCGCCGAGATTGCGTTGCACAATATCTGCCTTTAATACCTGCCATATTTGCTGCTGAGTGACAGTATCCAGTTGTGCAGTAATTTCATCACATAGTAAGAACTCGGTACTTGGCGCTAATGCCCGAACAATATTTAAGCGTTGTAACTCTCCACCTGACAACTGGTTGGGCTTGCGAGTTAGCCATGCTGGCTGAATCTGGTAACGCTGCAAAACATCATCTGGCACTGCATAACTTTCTGCCAACGAGCGCTGGATTTTCCAACGGGGATTAAACGCAAACTCAGGGGATTGGCTTATCCACTGCACTTTTGCATTGCAACCGCGCTCTCGTAGTGGCGAAGATAAGACACCACGCTGAGGCACTTTCAACCCCGCAAAAATCTGTGCTACCGTCGATTTTCCGCACCCACTAGGGCCATATAAGCCAACCAATTCACCACGCGCAATGGTAATATCAGGAAAGGCAATACACTGTTCATCGTACTGATAAGCACCATTAAGCAGTTTTAGCATAGCGCGGCTCCTCTAACGCACGGCTTAACCAATTCTCCGGGGCAGCTTGCCATAGCGACTGCGTATAAGGGTGGCATTGCTCCAACAGTATTTGACTGAGGTTAGTTTCATCAACCAACTCGCCTTGGCGAAAGACCAGTAAGCGATCGACGATTGGTGCCAGTGCCGCGATATCATGGCTAATCACCATCACCCCTTTGCCCTCTTGCGCAAACCCCGCCAGTCCTCTTAACATCTCAGCACTACGCCGACTATCGACACCCGCCGTTGGTTCGTCTGCAATCACTAATTGGCTATCTTGTACCATGGCGATAGCGCATAACACGCGTTTAGTCATGCCGCCTGAGAGTTGCCCTGGATACAAAGGCAACAAGGCGTCAAGTTGATAGTGGTCAATAACACTGGCTAATAGCGATTCACTCACTGCCAATGCCATCAACTGCTGGCCTACTTTTGCCGTAGGATTCAAATAAGAACCTGATTGGGGGATCAATGCAATGCGGCAATCGGTCTTAATGTTGCCACGCCGTGTAAAACCAAGCGGTACGCTATCTAACAATGCATGAGCAAGAATACTTTTGCCACTGCCACTCGCCCCGACCATTCCGACACACTCGCCTGCCGAAACCTGAAAGCTCACTTCTTTAACCAACTGTTGTTGAACACTAAAGACAGATAAATTGTTAACACTCAGCATTAATAACCTCTACGCTGTAAATGAGCGACCACTTGTTGGCCTATCACCGCGAGCAGCAAAAGCACCACCAACAGAGTTAGCCCAGGGAAAAGTGCTAACCACCAATGTCCACTCAACATATAACGGCTCGCTTCAGCAAGCAGAACACCAATTGATGGGCTGGTGGGCTCCAAGCCAAAACCGAGAAACGTCAGCCCCGCCACATGAATCAAGGCATGTGGAATCATCAATAACACGCCAATGAAACAGTGCGGTAAAACAAAAGGGACAATATGCGAACAGAGAATTTTGAGCCTTGGTTGGCCAAATTGCGCTGATAGCTGAACAAATTGACACTGCATCAGTGAGCGCACTTCTTCACACAGTAAACGGGTTAATTTGGGCCAGTGACTCAATGCCACCGCCATAATGACCCCCAAAGCCCCTCCACCAAACGCCAACGTCATGATGATTAGCAGCAACAAGTGAGGGATCGCCATAAACATATCCACCAGCAGAGCTACCATCCACTGCGTATATCGATTTAGTGATGAAAACAAGGTAAATATGATAGCCAAGGCACCACTAAACAAAGAAGCGAGACCACCAATTTTTAAGCTCAGTAATAACCCAGCCATGGTTCTGGAAAATACATCTCGACCTAAGTTGTCAGTGCCAAACCAGTTTTGCCACGTCGGCGATTGAAACTGACGATCAAAGGCGATCCCCATTCCATGGTCAGGATAAAATATCGCAAAGAGTACAATCGCCATAAAGGCACTGCTCGCGAGTGGTAATGCCAACGCCGGACGCGCGACTGGCACCGTAATGGTTTCACACATGATTACGCCCTTCAGGTAGGAGACTTAAGCTCGTCAAACGGCCCAATCCATTGCCAATAAACACCAGCATTAAAGACAACAAGGTGATCGCCATTAACAATGCCAAATCACCGTTTAAGCCCGCCATCACCAAGCTTTGACCTATCCCAGGAAAATTAAACACACTCTCCACCAGCACGGATCCGCCAAGTAGCTCCGCAACACCGGCAAAATGCAACACCAGCGCCGGGGTCAGGGTATTACGTAATATGTGATGGCGATAAATATACCAACCCTGCTTACCATGCATCCTCGCATAAGCGACATGGTCACTACCAAGCACTTGCAGCGCCCTTTCTCGCGTGTGTATCGCGATATGGCTCATATTGGTTATCGCCAGTACGCCAGCGGGCAAAATGAGATACGGCAACTGTTGAAACCAACTTAATGATGCAGGAGAAACCCCCAGTGGCGCAGCACAGCACACTGGCGTTATCTGCCATGACACAGAAAAAAGACTAAGCGCTAAAATGGCGATCCAGAACGCGGGGGCCGAAGCTGACACCCAACACAGCATTTGGATCATACGATCAAAAAATCGGCTCTGATAAAAAGCAGCAACAATGCCCAAGCCATACCCCAAGATCACGGCACCAAGCCAGCCCATCACCATTAAACGTAACGAGAGCGGCACTCGCTGAGCAAATACGTCCACCACCGGTTGTTGCTGCGAAATAGAGTAACCTGCATCTCCCTGCATGAGTCGCGTAAACCAATGCAAAAAGCGTCGCCACATTGATTCATCCAAACCCAGTTGGGTTGCCATCTCAGCAGCATGCGCACTACTCACTGACAACAAGCTATCGCCCATGTAATAAAGCAATGGATCAATCGGCGAAATAGATAACAGCATGAAGGTCATGAGCAACACGCCTATTACCAGCATCAATAGCCTAGCTAACTCTAGCGCACTGTTTTTTAGAAGCTTACTTAGTCGCATAGCCACTTCCACTGCGCAATATTGCTCGTGATCGGCCAACCATGTTGGTGTGGCTCTGGTATCGGCTGACCGATATCCAAACAGGTATTAACCGCATACAGGTGATCAATATTCACCAACCAAGTCCAAGGCAGATCTTGTTGCAATTGTTGGTGTAACTGCTGAAAGTAAGGGGCAGCGTCATGATAATTTGCCGCTCGTTTTGCCGTGGTTAGTACCGTATCAACCGCGGCATTTTGATAATAGCCAGAATTGTACCAACCTTGTCCTGCATTTGTTCCCATGTACACGTTGTAAAGCTCTGCAAGCCCGTGGCTACCAAATCCCATCATCACCGGATCATTATGCATTCTTTGTGCAATTTGGCTCCAACTGGCGCCTTCCACAATGATTTCAATTCCAAGCGGTTGCAACATCGCGGCGACCGCAAGGGACAACTGTTCACGCACACTGTCACCCGCTAAATACACGAGATAAATACGTGCATCTACCCCGTGTTTGTGACGCAAACCTGAACGTGGATTCACGATCCAGCCCGCTGTATCCAGTTGCATCTTGAGCGCGTCTTGTTCTTCTTGTTCGCGCACTTTCGGGGTTGGGCCCCATGGCAAACCATCCGCCAATGAAAAGGCTTCTCGACCATAACCACGCAATATTCCATCAACCAATAATTGACGGTCTATTGCTTGATCAATGACCTGACGTATCACTGGATCTGCTGTGACTGTATTTCCTGGGGCGTTATCACTCGGTTGGTTCATTGGCCAAACAATGCCACGGTTGTCATTGGTTGCAACCTGCACCAAATGATAGTTATCTGGCAGCAAATCAACATAGCGATGTGGCAATGCGGCTAAGTGTAACTGCCTGCTACGCACCAAAGAGGTCAAGCTATCCTCTCCCGCAAACACAATCACTAACGAATCAAGTTCCGGCTGTTCACCATGATAGTGCGGGTTCAAGGTCAATATCACTTGCTGCCCTTTATCCCAGCGTTGAAGCATAAATGGCCCACTTCCAAGCGGAGATTGTGCATACTCTTTAGAGTAGGCATGTTGGGGAACGATTCCTACTGAGACAAAATGATCCTGAAAACCTAAATCTGGTTCGTGCAATGTAAACGACACCTGATACTCATCATCAGCCACAACGGACGACAATCCTGCAAGATCGTGCATCGACAAATCGCGCTGTATCTGCTGATAAGTGAAAACAACATCATGTGCCGTCAGGTTTGTTCCATCGCTAAAGTACGCATCTTTCCTGAGCGTGACTTGCCACACTAAGCGATCCTCAGATAACTGCACATTCTGAGCTAAGTCATTGACAAGATTTAAACTATGGTCCCGTTTAAGCAGAGTTGATTGAATTAAAGGGTCACCGTAACGTCCCCAGCCACGTATCGGGTCAAAGCCCATTTCAGGTTCATCAGTCATACCGATAATCCACTGGCGTTCAGCAGCAGTGGCTGTTGATACAACAAATATCGAGCTCAAGACAAACAAAAATAAGGCGCGCAATTTTTTAGATATAAGCATCACAGTTTTAAACTTTGATAGGAAACTGCTAATAACACTATCATCAATTTCGTGTTAACGTGAGTGACAGACATCACACATTAAATAAGAGTGACATAGATCACATGAAAAAAAGTAACCAAGATATTATGCGTTTCTCGCTCTCATTTCCGCTAGAGCTTTACAATGAAATGGAAAGTGATTTGACAGAACGTCAATACAGCTCTCGCTCCGAATATATTAGAGATCTATTTCGAGAAAGAACGATTGATAAGAATTGGAATAAGCCAGAACAAGACGTCATGGCCGTCTTATGTATTGTTTATGACCACCACTATAAGGGCATTACTGAACGCCTCAATGTCATACAGCATCAAAGCAAGATCCACATTCAGTGCACCACACATGTACACTTAGAGTCTCATAACTGCTTGGAAAATATAATAATAAAAGGAAGATCAAAAGATATCCAAGCATTTGCAAATCAAATATCTGCGCTAAAAGGCGTACAGCAATCCCAGCTGGTAAAGCTACAACAGTAATAATGTGATCAAGATCTCTTATTTTAATTTAGTGACTCAGGTCACTTAATTTTAAATACAACACTGTTACTATTTTGGCATCTACCCTACTTAGCCAAGAAATATATAAAATGAAAAAGAATATTCTAATTAACTTAAAACGCTTTGATGTTCCTCGTGCAAAAGGTGGGGTATGTCAAAATGAAAATCCGATCACCTGGATCAAAGAAACCATCCAGCAAATTATTGATTTAGGCTGGGGCTGTCACCCACAAATTTCTTTATCGGTATTCGTTCCAGATATTCTATTGCACGCAGCAGTAGAACAACTAAATCAAAACACACCGAGCAAGATTACTGACATGGTTATTGGCACACAAAGTTGTCACCGTGAAGACGTTAGCGTTGGCGGTAATTTCGGTGCATTTACATCACACCCGATTGCAATCACACAGGCTACGCTAGGAAGTCGTGCCAGCATCATTGGTCACTGTGAAGAACGTCGTCATTTGAATCACGTTATCACCCAATACGCAGATGCAGAAGACTATTGCGCTTACAATGCCACTCGTGTTGTTAGCCACATTATTAGCGAAAAAGCGAGCTGTGCACTAGAGCAGCAAATGAAATCCACTATCTGTATTGGTGAAACAGCGGAAGAGCGTGGCCAAGGTGATGAAGAGAGTCAACTGGCTAAAGCGAAAGAAGCGCTAGAAAATCAGATCGTTGCTAGCCTTTCTCAACTGGATCAAAAACAAATTGCTAACGAAGTGATTATTGCCTACGAACCAGTCTGGGCGATTGGCCCAGGAAAAACCCCACCAGAGTCTGACTACATTGCACTTATCTCTGAATTTATTAAAGAGACAGTGAATAAGCACTTCAATGTCACCACGCCTGTCGTATACGGCGGTGGATTGAAAGCAGAAAACGCCGCCATGCTTGCAGATATCAGTTCACTCGACGGTGGCCTTATTGCCCTAACTAACTTTACCCAGCCAATTGGCTTCTATCCAAAAGAACTTGATCGTATCTTGACTATCTATACGGGTCAAAACAGCTAATTACTGGATACACTCTGCCATTCTGCACTGCCTTTGTTCCCCAATTTAGGCAGTGCCGATTACCTTGCCAATACGCTTATCTGATTTCCTAATCCATCGCTACATTTGCCAATATTCAACAACGTTGCCCTAAACCAGTTCCACCTCGACATCCGCATCAATCACGGTTGAACACGCGAGAACATACCCGTTCTCAATCTCTTGCTCCGTTAGCGTCTCTTGACTCGTTGTTACCGCTTCTCCTTTGACGATCTTACATTTGCATGATCCGCAAACCCCACTTCGGCATGCTGCAATAACCGGCAGCTGCATCTCTTCAAGCGCATCAATCAATGGGGATTGGTGATCAACATGCACGCTCGCATTAAAAGCCGGTACGCTCACGGTCGCAGTAGCGGGCATAGATAATGCCGACAACGAATCATTCTCAGTATTGGCAGTGGTAGCAAAGGCTTCTTGGTAAATGTTATCTTCATCGACACCCACTGCCTGTAGCCAACGAGATGCATCTTGCATTAAACCGTCTGGACCACACATCAATACCGTTCGCTCAGTAACATCTTCGCATAACGCCAATAACGCAGATTGCGTTAATCGTGCTGGGGAGTCCGTTCGAGTAAAAAACAGCGATAGCTTTATTTGTGAAGCCGCCGCTAAGGCTGACAGTTCTGCATGAAAAAGGGTATCTGATGGGCGGCGCGCAACATGGACAAGATGAATGTCAGGTTGGTTATCCCTCGTCTGCCAATAACGCAACATCGCCATTAACGGCGTTACTCCACTCCCTGCACTCAATAGCAGAACTTTTTCTTTGTGCTGTATATCAATACAATTAAATTGCCCTGCTGGTAGCGAAACTTGCAATGGATCTCCCACCTGCAAGTTATCAACAATGTGGCTCGAGACGACGCCGCCAGAGATCTTTTTCACGGTTAGCTGCATGGCTGTCTGCGAGGACATACCGCTAATGGAATAGGCCCGATAATGCACCCTTCCTTCAATCTCGACACCTAAGGTAACAAACTGACCAGGCTTTGCCTGCGGCAAGTCAGTTACATCAAATTCGATGGTGACAGCATCCGTTGCTTCTCGCCATTTATGCTTACAATTTACTGAAATAAAAGACATTAATAACTCTCTCATTCTCCCCCTCAGCGAGCAGAGGGGGAGTGGCTCAAACCTATACTGCTAGAAACCTATGCTACTAGAATTGTTTTTAAATCCGCTTCGACAGTGGTGATACTGCGCATATCAAACTGCTCTTCGAGCGTTTTAATTAGGTTCTCAGTTAAAAATGGCGGGGCTGTTGGGCCGGTATAAATTCCTCGAACGCCGAGAGCCAACAGTGTCAGTAGAATAACAATGGCTTTTTGTTCAAACCATGATAAGACAAGTGTTAATGGCAGCTCATTAATCCCGCAATCAAACTCATCAGCCAATGCCAACGCCAATTGAATCGCGGAGTACGCATCATTACATTGACCCACATCTAAAAGACGAGGAATGCCATTAATGTCACCAAACTCCTGCTTATTGAAACGATATTTGCCACAAGCCAACGTCAGAATCACGCTGTCTTGCGGTACTTGCTGAGTAAACTCGGTATAGTAACTACGCTCTTGCTTATCACCATCACATCCACCCACAAGGAAGAAATGGGAGATATTCCCTTGCTTCACTTGATCGATTACCGCAGGCGCTGCTTCCATTAACGCATTACGTCCAAAGCCAACCGTAATCCAATGCTCCAACTCAGTATGGGCAAAACCAGGCTGTGCTAATGCACAATCGATCACCGCGCTAAAATCATCCCCCTCTAGGTGCGAGACGCCTGGCCAGCCAACAATACTGCGCGTAAACAAGCGATCGGCATACTGACCCACGTTCGGGTTAAGCAAGCAGTTCGAAGTCATGACAATGGCACCAGGAAAGTTAGCAAACTCTTTTTGTTGATTCTGCCATGCGCTGCCATAGTTACCGACCAAGTGAGGGTATTTATTCAGTGCAGGGTAAGCATGGGCAGGAAGCATTTCACCATTGGTGTAAACATTTATTCCTTTGCCTTCCGTTTGCTGCAAGATTTTTTCTAAATCATGCAAATCATGGCCAGAGACAAGGATCGCTTTACCTTTAACAGGCTTAACATTGACTTGTGTTGGTGCCGGGTGTCCAAACGTATCAGTTTCTCCCTTATCCAACATTGCCATAATGGTGTAGTTGAGCATTCCAATGCGCATAGATGTATCAAGTAATGCAGATGCCTCTTCCGGATCATCCCCCAACCACGCCATAATCTCGTGATATTCAGCATAAACCGCAGCATCTGTTTGGTTTAAGACCCGTGCATGTTCCATATAGGCCGCTGCGCCCTTCAGACCATACAAGCACAGTAGACGCAAGCCGATAATATCTTCATGCAGCGCATCATGGCCGCGATTAACAGCCACCAAAGATGACACCGCTAACATCGCAGACGCATCTAGTGGTATCTCAAATTTTGCCGCTTGCGTTAAAGGAGGTAACGGGATATCAGAAAGTAAAGCGGCGGCCTTAACGGCTGTAGATAATTTCTCAATGTAGTGTCGTGCTTGGTTGGAAAATTCCGTAATTCGCACAGGATCAAAATTAACATTGGTGAGCGTGGCAAAGAACGCCTTCGGGGCCCACTGGTCTATCTCGTCATCAACGAGTCCATACTGACGCCCAGCGTTTGCCCAATATGATAAGCCCTGCAAGGCATAGACCAATACATCTTGTAGATCTGATACCTCTGCGGTTTTGCCGCACATTCCCTGTGCAAATGAGCAGCCTTTAGATACGGGAGTTTGAATTGTTTGCTCACATTGAATACAGAACATTGGTTAGCTCCTAGCTAGTGTAATGGGGGCCCGACTGATCTTTTCTATCAGACCCAAGAAAACTAACCTTCGCTTTGCACTTACCATGCCAATATCTATATTACTGTTTTATAAGCCTTTAATAGTAAACGCGTCACGCTTTTGTTGTCATTGTGACAACATTGCGATGTGTTTATGACATCATGAAACGGCTTTCTATTGATTTATACCGAGTTTTTTACCTAATCGATATAAATTACCTCGGTCTACACCTAATTGTTTCGCTGCTTGTGCCCAAACACCATTACAGTCTTGCAAAGTATCAATGATGAGTTGTTTTTGAAACTGCTCAACCCGTGCACGAAAGGGTAAATCAACATTCTCATCCGACACTGCAGGATCTTCTGGCTTCAATACCCCAAGGTGAGACACGGCTATAACAGCCTCGCCTTGCTGTATCGCCTGCAACCCTGCCCGCATCAAAGTATGCTCAAGCTCCCGCACATTTCCGGGCCACGCTTGCTGCTCAAGATAGGCCAGCGCACGAGGGTGAAGATGCAGATGCGGCACATGAAATTGCCCTTGCAATTTCTCGAGTAGATACCCCGCGAGCACCGCTATATCACCCACACGTTGACGTAGCGCAGGCACAGCAATAGGGAAAACATTCAAGCGATGATACAGATCAGCCCGAAAACGTCCCGCCTCCACCTCTTGTGGCAGATCGCGGTTAGTCGCCGCAATAATCCGTACATCGACATAACTATTTTTGTCCGACCCAACGCGCTGGACTTCGCCCTGCTGAATCACCCGTAACAACTTCGCTTGCAACAATAAGGGCAATTCTCCCACTTCATCTAAAAATATTGTTCCACCGTCAGCCAGTTCAAACTTGCCAGCACGGTTGGAGGTTGCTCCTGTAAATGCGCCCTTTAAATGACCAAACAGTTCGCTCTCAGCGATTGATTCAGGTAACGCGGCGCAGTTCACATACACCATGGCTTTATCGCTACGTGATGACTGAGCATGTATCGCATGCGCCACCAGCTCCTTACCTGTGCCAGTTTCACCACTGATCAAAACCGCGAAGTTCGATTGGGCGACCATGTTGATGTTGCGACGCAGCAATTTAATTTGTGGGCTGATCCCCACCAACTCGCCCTCTTTGGCCCTTGCCTGTTGAATCAGTAGTTGGTTGACGCTCTGCTGTTGTTGATTGGCTTTTTTTAAGGCTTCAAACATCGTCACGTTACGGATGGTAGCCGCAGCCAATGCAGCGAATGTCTCAATAATAAGCGGATCTATACGGCTAAATGCACCAGTATCAAGTGCATCAAGGGTTAATGCGCCGACCAACTCATCGTTAACGTATAAACTACACCCCATACAGTCATGCACATCAATGGCATGTTCCGGCGTGTTCATCACCAGCCCGTCGAAAGGATCAGGTAGCGAACTATCGGTATCGAACCTGACAGGTTGGCGACTATTTAGAATAGCGGCTAAACGTGGGTGATTGGAGGGGGTGAAACGGCGTCCTAATACCGTGGAAGAGAGGCCACTCACCGCAACAGGAACCAGGCAAGCATCTTCATCAAATATAAACAGTGCACTGGCATCACACGGCATAACCTGATTTACCGCACTAATTAAGCGTTGATAATGGTGCCCTTCTGGCAAATTAGTGGTCAAATCCAAGGCGATTTGCAATAGCACCTGTTCTACTCTTGGGTCTGGCATACATGTTCCACCTTATAACAAAGACGACCGTCACTGTCGCACCATTTGCGTACAGAGCGCATACCATACCATACGATGTTAAAATGACATCATATAGAACACGTAGTTTTGAAACGGGACATTTAACCAACTGAAAATAGGCTGATTTTATTTTTGGCATGGCATCTGCTTAATTGCTCACAATCGATGTAACTAACTACTGTTATTCTCTGGAGACTTATCGTGCTGAATATCGTTGACCGGCAATATGAAGAATCAATCCCCCCCATACTGCGCTTGGGGTTTCGACCTTTTTTTACCCTTGCTGGTCTCTACGCCATTGTTGCGATTGCCATTTGGTTGTGGCTTTGGCCTTATGGGTATTCTGAGCAGTTGCAAGTTCCCGCTCTTTGGTGGCACGTACATGAAATGATCTTCGGCTTTTCAATGGCCGTCGTTGTTGGCTTTGTTCTCACCGCGGTGCAGAATTGGACGGGAATGGCAGGTACAAAGTCGACACGTTTAGCTGTCCTGATTTCCCTCTGGTTGTTGCCTCGAATTTTACTCTGGTTACCCGTCCCACTCTGGCTTACCGCATCAATTGAAGCCCTGTTTCTTACGCTGGTTGCATGGGAGGTGGGTCATCGGGTTATCAAAGCGAAAGGGTGGCGGAATCTGTTTTTCGTGCCACTTTTTGCGCTGGCTATTTTCGCCAACTTCGCCGCCTATGCTGCCATAAAAGGGGGGATGCCATTTACAACAGAGGCCGTATGGCACGCCATGTTATGGTGGTTTGCGATTCTATTATCGGTAATGGGTGGGCGAGTCATCCCTTTTTTCACCGCTCGGCGTTTTCAAATGAATAAGCCACAGGCGGTGTCTTGGTTAGAGTGGGCGGCAACATTGCCTCTGATCCTCCTTTTTATCCTGAGCTTTTTTCCTCTCGCTGCAACACTGCTCGCGACAAAACTCATGTTAATCGCTGGCCTATTCCAGCTAATCAGAGCCTTGCGCTGGAAACCATGGCAAACCTTACGTGAACCGTTAGTCTGGTCATTGCACCTTGCTTATCTCTGTCTACCGCTCAGTCTGCTAATTCGTGGCGCTAGCAGCAGTGCTTTTATCAACCACACTTTCTTGCACCTTTTTGCTATCGGTGCGTTAGGTGGCGTCATTTTGTCGATGTTAGCCCGCGTTACGATGGGGCATACTGGCCGCGAGATCTACCATGGTCCCGTTATGTGGCCAGCCTATTTAGCCCTTGTCGCGGCCGCGATCATTCGCACATTCGCTGTCTCACTCTGGCCTGCTGAGATCATTCTATTCGTTCGGGTTACCGGGGGGTTGTGGATATTCGCGTTTGCTTTTTTCTGTTGGCACTTTGTTCCCATGCTCATGCGCCCTCGTGTAGATGGTCACCCCGGCTAACACAGCCGAAGTGTCATTTATTGATAGCGCAGCTTTCGCTGAGTGACACTAAGATCATCGACTTTAAGTCTATTTAACAGCAACATATAGGTTATGTCTCCAGCATGAGAAGATTTTTTGTCGATTGAGCCACAAATTCTCTTTACATAAAGAACAAAAGGTATACTATGTATCTCGCTCTGACGTACAGAGTTATTTTTGAAACATTTAGTAAAGTAAAGCCCTAAGATTCATCTGCGTTACCCGTTTTTGGCCTAGTGTTTTTCCCTGCTTCATCGTAACATGAATAATTCAACGTAGTGCATATCGCTTATGGCGAATCTTTTAATCTATTTATTAAGGGACACACTATGTCTGCAAAATCAACTGGTAGCGTAAAATGGTTTAACGAAGAGAAAGGCTTCGGTTTCATTTCTCAAGACAACGGCGGTGCTGACGTATTCGTTCACTTCCGTGCAATCGCTTCTGAAGGCTTCAAAACTCTGGCTGAAGGCCAAAAAGTTTCTTTCGAAGTTGAACAAGGTCAAAAAGGCCTGCAAGCAGCTAACGTTGTTAAGCTGTAATTGCTCGACTTTGTAATGAAAAGGCTGCCTAGTGCAGCCTTTTTTGTTTCTACTTTCAAATACCTGTCGCACTCATAAGACAAACCACGCCTCCCCTTCATCAACTCTCAATAATCAACTACATTCATACTAAGTTCCCCTCTAATCAACGGGAGATGTAGATGAAAACAGCACTCTTGCACTTATTTACCAGCGTTATGCTGTTTAGCATTCTGTCTATTTCTGGTACCAGCATTGGGGTTGGGCTTGGCTTCTGGCTTGCTGGCGAGATGACGCACATTTAGCCTCGCCTTAACAATCGTCATTCGATACAACAAAGACACCCATTGGGTGCCCTTGTTTACAACGGATGATCACTAACAGACCGTTACTAACGGATGCGAGTAATAAATTCGTCTATTTGTGCCCGTCCCGTGGCTGGATTCATGAAGACTGCCTTTTCGCCCGGAATATATGAGTATTTGCCATGCGGGTTGTAGACTGAGCGCGAGATAAACTCCACCCAGTTGGTGTACAATCCCACTTTCCCTCGGGCTTTAAACCTATCACGATGCCACTGGCTATTACGTGCCAACTTCGTCATGTAAGCCTCATTACTCATACATAACTGCTCTTGAGCAAACTCGGCATCAACGTCTCTTACCCAATCTGGATTGTAGATTCGAAAGCCGACACTAGGCCCTTGGTTCTCGGGAGCCATCAGCTTTACATTGCCTAAATTAAGCAATTCATGGCGGAAGTAATTAGCATTTTGCAAGCAGTGTGCCAGAACGATTTGATAACCTTCAATCCCCATATACTTCATCGCTGCATAAGCACCAAAGACACCCACCGCACCGCGAGAGCACTCAATCGTCGACTGTAAATGCGTTTGTCCTTGAAGGTCGTGCTCAAAATATGAAAAATTTTCTGGTTCATTTTCCAGCGCCTTCATATCTTGCTTGTTTTTAATCATCACCAAACTAGAGGTATAAGGTACATACCCCCATTTGTGAAAATCAACAGTGAATGAGTCGGCATAATGCAACTCTTTCACTCGCTCAACTGTTCGCTCGATACCGCGCAGAGTCACTTCATTAATCGCTAAGGGATTACGTTTAAAATCGTAGTCCAAGAAGAAAATCATTGACCAACCTACCGCTGCGTCGACATGCAAGTGAGGTTTAACAGGCACTTGATACTCTTCGCATAAGCGCTCTCGCAGGTCATGAACTAGCTTGATTCTATCCACAGCAAATGTGTCGGTGGTTCCCATGGTGATCATAATGGTCGGAACACGGCAGTTCACCGCAAAACAAGCACGCAACTGACGCTCAAGATCATCAAAATCTATATCATGACTATCCGTGACTTTGATTCGGATCGTTTTATCTTTGATATCGATCCCCAACAAAGACAAGTTAGTCATATTAGAGTAATGCCCTCCCTGCGAATTGAGGATGCGGTAATCTGGAACGGACTGCATACCGTGCTGAAGCGCAGACGGTAGCGATTTTCGTATACCAAGTAAGTAACCGTATAAGTTGCAGAACGTTCCCCCTTGGGTAAATACCCCCGTCGCTTGTTCTGTATCATAACCGACCTGTTTGGCGATTTGACGAATGACATGCTTTTCCAGTTGATCCGCCATGCCAGCATATTCGCTATACGCCAAATTTGGGTTTGCCATTGCACCCATCATTGAGCCATAAATGGCAGGATCAGACGGCATGGTCACTACATTCTCGACTGATGATGGGTTTTCCCAGTCTTTTGATAATGCAGCAGCAAAAGCCAGCATTTCATCGGGCTGACCATTGGGTCTTTTGCGCCCAGTTGGCAATTCCGCTGAACCAATTAATTGACGGTATAACGTCTCCCCTTCTGGGTAGGCACCGAGGCGGTCTTGAGGCGTCATCGTTTGACGGCGAAAGGCGGAAAGAGCTTCGAAGCCTGGCTCTGCAAAAATGGGCCACTTATTTGGATCCCGCGAGAAAAAGTCTGCAAAAACTTCATGATAATATTGTTGAAATGTACCGCTTAACGCATTCGCTTCCATATTATGGATAAGAGAGAGGCAGGTTTGAGACATGTTTTAACCTATTAACACTAACTAACAAAAACGGCCACCAAGAAGAGATATCTGAAAGCTGGTGGCCGTGGGGATTTTCGGCGATAAGGTTGCCGAAACTTACTAATCTACTGGTTATACCTTTCGAATAACCAAAAATAACATTAGGTAATTTTGAACTTACCTACCATTGCGCATAGTGCTTGGTTGGCTTGAGTAAGGTCATTGGTCGCGGTGACGGTTTGCTGTCCTCCTTTTACCAATGTGTCGACAATATCTCTAATTGCCAACATGTTATTGTTGACTTCATGTGATACTGCATTCTGCTCTTCCGTTGCTGTGGAGATCTGTGAGCCGATACTCTCAATCCCTTCAATAGCCTGATAGAGTTTTTCCAAGCTGACTGAAACATCAGAAGTATTTTCAGCAGCATCTTTACAGCGCTCACGCGTTGCTTCCATCGCTGAAACCACATTGCCAGTTCCTTGTAACAACTTAGAGAGCATATCGCCAATTTCAGACGTGCTTTGCTGCGTTCGCCCAGCCAGCGCTCGAACTTCATCGGCCACAACCGCAAAACCGCGACCTTGTTCGCCCGCACGTGCCGCTTCAATGGCAGCATTCAGAGCCAATAGGTTGGTTTGTTCTGCTATATCACCAATCACTGATAACACCGCACTGATCTGGTTAGCATCCCTGTTCATCTGCTCAATGCTGCCAGCCATCACATCAAACTCATTCATTAATGAGCGCACACTGTCTACCGAACTATTTACGACCTGCTGGGAATTGCGCGCTTCATCTCCAGCCCCTTGAGATATTTCAGTAGATTGACAAACATTCTCTGCCACTGAACTTGCAGCTTCACTCATCTGTGATATTGCTGTAACGATCTGTTCAGTCTCAACAGCATGAGATTGCAACATTTGCTCGCTCTGCGCCATTGAATAACCCAGTTGCTCGATGCTCGATGAAATCTCTGCCGATGAGTCAGTGACTTTTTGCATCATATATTGCAAGTTCGCCATGAATTGGTTCAGACCTTCGCTGATCTGCCCTAAATCGTCATCACTCTGCACATCGAGACGCTGGGTAAGATCGCCGTTTCCTTGACTAAGCTCGAGTACCGCCGCCTTCAACTTCAGCAAGGGAACATAGGTTTTTCCTAACAGGAAAACCGTTAATCCAGTGCTAATCACAATCAAAGCGATAATTGTCAACACCGCATTTCTAATTAATCCGCTGGCACTAGCCAACACGCTTTGTTCATCAATAAAGACCATCAGCGTCCAGTGAGTATTATCATCCAGAGGAATACGCTTAAAATAACCTTTAAAATCGATATCGAGATAGTGAATATCCAAAATGCCGGTTGACGCCTGAGCAAATGCTTGTTCGATAAACAACCAGTCTGGGTTAACTTGTGATGGCGTTAAGCCCAAATCGGTTGAGTCATCACTGGCAATGAATATATTACGTTGATCGGTCAATGTTGCAGCACCACCAGCAAAGCGCATCTCATCCACTGCACTGATAATTTGGTTTAACATGATGTCACCCACCATCACGCCAACAAATTGGTCATCATCATATACTGGCGCTGAAATGCTGATCACCATCTCGCCCGTCACGGTATCAGTATATGGCAAGCTAATTACTGTTTGGCGTTGGCGTTTGGCTTCTTGGTACCAGTCGCGCTGAATGAAGTACATCGACTCATCAAAAACACCGTTATCGCCACCGTGAGCAGCATAGGTACGGCCATCTTCATAGGCAACAGCAATATTCGACATTCCCGTCGCTTCGCTTAATGCCCTCACTAACTGGAGATTTCCACCCGACGTTAGTGCCATTGAGAACCGAGAAGAGCCACGGCTAATCACATGGTATTGGCTATCCATCCAAGCTTCTATTTCGCTAGCGTGTGTATTTAGCTTCTCTTGAGTTTCATTGGTTAGCGCATTAATCATCATTGTTCGCAAGTTATGCACATTCACGGCCCCCAATATGATCAATGAACATGCCACCAATACGACAACCGTCATATTAATTCGTGCTTTAAAACCGAGTTTCATAACTATTCCTTTCGTAACTAATTGGCTTAAACAACTAAATCGCGATGTTATTATTACTTATCAATATGTCATCGCCACATTTAGCCAATTCTGTTTGCCTATTCAAAATTAAATGAACAGATGACTTGCACCTAGCGCCCAATTTGGCGCCGAATTATATCCTTGCCTTTAAGCTTTAAAAAGCATACAGCTGGTGAATATTAACCAGTCGTAAAAATGAAACCGATTAGCTACGTAAGGTGATCATGATTCAGAAAGACAATGCGCCATTTGTCACTTACGCCAATTATGCATATTTATAATGGCAATATCGCTATTAGGCTTCAACCACAATCATTCGCTGGACAAATGAATGTGAGTATCTTTGTTTATTGATAAGCATAAATTAGAAAGCATATTTTCACTCTGTGATATAGACCATTTTGATTAATTGACCGAGAAAAAGAGTGACAAGAAAGGCATTAGCTTTAATTCTATTAGAAACAGAAACTAGAGAGGGTTGCAACAATTACATTACGCTACGTCATTTTTTAAACGAATAAAATTCATACAACTTAGAGTAAAAAATCCAAATAGTATTTGTGAATGATTACACGCTCTGACTTTGGCTATTTGATATGCAATGCATGTAGCCTATCACGTGATTAATAAATAATACCTCCCACGTTATCTCGGTGAATTTTGTTTTAAGTTTAATCGTTGGTTTGATTTGACAGGTTGTTAGGTCAGTTGCTGTACTCTAGCGTTCAAACAGCCTCAATGCCAAAGAGGCTGCTGACGTTAACTGAGGTACGGTGCTAATCAGGAAGCACTATGAGATTTTAAACTTGCCAACCATAGACCCTAACACTTGATTGGCTTGAGTAAGATCATCGGTCGCGGTAACCGTTTGCTGCCCACCTTGAACCAAGGTATCAACAATATCCCGGATCGCTAGCATATTACTATTCACTTCATGCGATACCGCATTTTGCTCTTCCGTTGCAGTAGAGATTTGAGAACCAATATTCTCAATTCCTTCAATCGCTTGATATAACTTGTCTAGGCTCAACGAGACTTCAGAAGTATTTTCAGCGGCATCTTTACAACGTTCGCGGGTGGCTTCCATCGCTGAAACCACATTGCCAGTTCCTTGTAACAACTTAGAGAGCATGTCGCCAATTTCAGACGTGCTCTGTTGTGTTCGTCCTGCCAACGCTCGAACTTCATCAGCCACAACCGCAAAACCGCGCCCTTGCTCTCCCGCTCGCGCAGCCTCAATGGCCGCATTTAGTGCTAACAAATTAGTTTGTTCTGCAATATCACCAATAACGGATAATACCGCGCTAATCTGATTAGCATCGCGGTTCATTTTTTCGATGCTGCCCGCCATCACATCAAACTCATTCATCAGTGAACGCACGCTTTCTACCGAGCCATTAACCACGTTTTGAGAATTACGTGCCTCGTCACTTGCACTTTGAGAAATTTCAGATGATTGACATACATTTTCAGCAACCGAATTCGCCGCTTCACTCATCTGTGAAATCGCGGTGACAATTTGCTCCGTTTCAACAGCATGTGACTGTAGCATTTGTTCACTTTGCTTTGCTGAAAGACTCAGTTGTTCAATACTTGCGGATATCTCACCAGACGAGTCGGTGACTTTTTGCATCATAAATTGCAAATTAGCCATGAATTGATTCAAGCCTTCACTGATCTGTCCTAAATCATCATCACTTCGCACATCTAAACGCTGAGTTAAATCACCATTTCCTTGGCTAAGCTCAAGCACTGCCTCTTTTAATTTAAGCAGTGGTGTATAGATCTTTCCTAACAAGAAAACAGTCAACGCTGAACTTGCCACAATTAACGCTACAATCGTCAACACAGCATTTCGGATTAAACCGGCTGCACTAGCCAACACGCTCGATTCGTCGATAAGAACCATCAAGGTCCAGTGTGTGTTGTCATCTAAGCCGATACGCTTATGGTACCCTTTGAACTCAATATTTGCGTAATCAATCTCTATCACTCCGCTAGAGTTCTGCTCAAATGTCTGCTCGATAAAGCGCAACTCTGAGTTCACTTGAGAAGGACTAAGCCCGATAAGGGTTGGGTCATCGCTGGCAATAAACACATTTCGCTGATCCATCAATGTCGCCATACCACCAGTAAAGCGCATACCGGCAATGGTAGCGACAATTTCAGATAGCATAATGTCGCCAACCATCACACCGACAAACTCAGTATCATCATAGACAGGGGCAGAGATACTGATCACCATTTCCTCGGTTACAGAATCAGTATAAGGCAAACTGATCACCGTTTGGCGTTGACGCTTAGCTTCTTGATACCAGTTACGCTGAGTAAAGTACATCGATTCATCAAAAACGCCGTTATCCCCCCCATTGGCGGCATAGGTACGGCCATCTTCATAGGCAACAGCAATGTTAGCCATTCCTGTTGCTTCAGCCAGCGCCCTTACCAACTGAAGATTGCCACCCGACGTTAGTGCCATAGAGAACCGAGAAGAGCCACGGCTAATAACATGGTATTGCGTATCCATCCAAGCTTCTATTTCGCTGGCATGTGCATTAAGTTTTTCTTGTGTTTCACTGGTTAACGCACTAACCATCATTGCGCGCAAATTATACACATTAACCGAGCCTAGAATGATCAATGAACATGCGACCAATACGACAACTGTCATATTAATTCGCGCTTTAAAACCGAATCTCATAACTATTCCTTCTGTAACTACTGGCGTTTAACACTGAATAACAACGCTACTAGCTAATAATTAAATTCCACCACGTCTATTTCTCAAATTCGCTAATCCCTATACCGCATGAATTTAAGATAGAAGATTATTTTTAACGATACATTTGACCTATAATTATATCCTTGCCATTAAACGAACAAAAGTATAGCGCTCATGAATAGGAGCAACTCCGAGTCGGCATTAATAATCTAAGAACAAAGACCAGCATTATCCCTTAACAATATATACTGTCAGTAATTATCGAAATAGACGAGAAAGATAGGCTTAAGGCATAGGGGAGCACCAGTTACCATGCTAGATAAAAGGATTCATTGAACAAATATCACTATAAATTTCAAACTTTACAAAACTGTGAACCAAGTGACTTATTTTCACTCTGTGACATTGAACATACTTTTGTTACTAATGCGTGTACGTAAAAAGAATAAGTTATTTCACTGACATTCCAATAATAGAAATGCGAAAGCTATAACCTTAATATTGGAATAAAATAATATGCAGCAAGGTGAGAGGTCGCATAAAAAGCCTAAGATTCACTACTTCATATTTATTCTCTTAGGCTTATATCATTAGGCATCACTACCGTGGTGAAGATCGTTCAAAGGAAGCCAGTCAACTTTCACACCCGCTTGCAAGAACATGTCCTGACTAACTCTAATCTTATCTCCCCAGCGAGATAAGAAATCATCCGTTTGCTCAGGGCAGTGAACATGAGAAATACCCGTCTGAATGATTTTGGCTGCACAATTAGGGCAAGGGAAATGCGTTACCCATATTTCGCACCCATCGAGATCGCGCTTAGCAAATAAAATCGCATTCTCTTCGGCATGCAATGTCTTCAAATACTTCATATCACGGTCATCTTTGTCGGCGCTATCAGAGATGCCATGCGGATAACCATTAAAGCCAACCGAAACAATCCGATTACTCTTCGTTATTACAGCGCCAACTTGAGTCGAGGGATCTTTACTCCAAGATCCAACTAACTCTGCCATCTGGAAAAAGCGTAGAGCCCATTTTGAAATCATCTCTTTTCCTTGTCAGTCTTACTTATTTCATTGCAAAACCACATAGTAACGCAAAATATAACCAAACAGGAACACCTTTAGCAAGCTAGACTAAACGGGCGCAAAGCTTTCATCAATCTAAGGAAGAGAAAATTGAAACACCGTATTCGTGCCGCAGGCATATTGGAAGAGGCAGGTAAGCTGTTGCTATTAAGGGTAGAAGATCACACTGGCCAGTACTGGACTCCTCCTGGGGGAGGAATGGAGGCACACGATCAAGGCACGCGAGACACAGTAAAGCGCGAGTTTTTTGAGGAAACCGGACTTACCGTTGAGGTCGGTGCTTTTCTCTTTGCCAGAGAGTTATTAGAAACCAGCAAAAGTAGATATCATGCGGAGTTCTTCTATCGAATCGCCAGTTGGCAAGGTGAGATCACCCAACAATACTTAAAAGGACTCAATGACGAATCTTATATTAAAGAAGCGGCTTGGTTAAGTCAGCATGAATTACAAGCCTTGCGCGTTTACCCCAAAGAAATTAAGCATGAAATATGGGATATATTACGCGAGAACCGATACAGCCTTCATCTTGGTCGCTTTATTGAAGAATCGCCGTTGTAACTTCAGTAAAGACAAAACACCAACCACCTGATTAAAAACAATTTCACCCCAACATAATGTGACCAAGATCTCGACTTCATAAATCATGATCGAGGTCTCATTTATTCATGGGGCCATTGTGTATGGTGATACCTAAGCTTGTCTTTGCACGAGTCTAGTCAACGCTTCATTCAAGAGTATAAATCAAAAGTAAGATGCCTATTACCCCTTTACATATTTCATAGGAGTACAAGTAATGCTATATGCTAAAAGCTTGGTAAATGAACATTGGTGGGATTTCACCTGTCTCGATGAAGAACTATTAGCACGTGCCGCTAAGCTGACTGAAAAGGACGTTCTTCAATTAGCCAATAAGCGCCTAAACATCAATATTTATGACAACTTAGACGATATGTTTTTATCTCAGGCAATGGAATATATCACGACTTGGCAGCAAGCCTCTGTGGATAGTCCTGCCGGCATATGTGGTCCTGTTGGCCCTACTCGCCAAATGCCTTTAGTTGCCAAGATCGTCAACGAATTAAGCCTGGATTTGCGCCACTGCCACTTCTGGGGAATGGATGAATGGTGTGTTGATGGTGAGACCATCAATCCTAACAACGGTTTGAGCTTCACTGGCACTAACCATCGCCTGTGGATCGATAAAATTCGTCCTGAGCTCAGAATGCCCGTCGAGCAACTGCATTTTCCAACGCTTGATAACTTAAAAGAATTTAGTGATTCATTCTCTACATTCGATTGTAAAATCATGCAGGGCGGTTTAGGCCATACGTTACACTGGGCATTCAATGAACCATTGATACGTGATTCCGAAACACCGATGAGCGCAGAAGCCTATCGTCAACTGAAAGCTCGATACGTAGATTTACATCCAATCTCCACCATTCAAAATGCAGCAGGTATCGCGGGGCGTTATTTGAACGGCATGCCGACAACGGCAGTAACCGTCGGCCCTGCCGAAACTTTTCAATGTGATCAAGTTTCCATTTGGTATCCGGGCAATAACCAAAATCCGTTTGGACTAAAGCTCGCGTTACTCATGCTATCTGAAGGCATTCAATCTAGCTTAGCACCAATTTCAGTGTTAGCTGAGCACCCTAATGTTACGTTTCACATATACCGACCAAGCCTGATAACTTGTGAGCTTGTAATTATGTGATGGTATTGAGTGAGACTATCTAATACATCGCTCTTTGATGCCCTATCGAGATCACCCCTCTAGTGGCGAAAACCCAAGCTCAACATACATCGCTTCAATGTCCTCATCCGATGGAACACTACCATGTTCTATCGGCTTGATAACTCGGCAAGGACGTCCAAAAGCAATAACGCTATCAGGGATATCTTTGAGCACTAAGCTCCCGGCACCAATAACACTGTTATCTCCAATCGTAACGCCAGGCATAACAATGCTGCCAGCACCAATCCAAACATTATTACCAATAGTAATGGGATCGCCCATTGCATACGGTAATACACGCTCCGATAATGCAACAGGATGAGACGCCGCCAACAATTGAACATTCGGGCCAATCATTACAAAATCACCAATGGTGATGGGCGCAATATCAAGGGCGACTAAGCCATAATTAATAAACCCGCCACGCCCTAAAAAGATGTTTTTGCCCACATCACAATGAAATGGCGGTACGATAAGCGTTCCTTGATAACGCCCCAAAATCTCTTTTGCAAGGCTTTGCCGCAACGCTTCTTCTCGAGGGCGTGAATGATTAAAATCGTACAGTATTTCCCGCATCGCTTCTTGCTGAGCAATAAATTCCTGCGTTAACTTGTAGCTTACCGAAAAATCATCAAGGGATTTATGCATACCGAACTCCAACAGTCTATTTATCTATATTAAATAAACTGTTAGGTTCTTTACTAGAAATCGATTCCCGTTATGCGACACAAAATAACAAATGGCATAACCTGCCCTGATTAGATTAATGCCTGCTCCTGCAGCCAGGCCATTACGACCCACGCTGCAATAGACGTTATTGCACGATCTTCAGTAGACAAATACTTTAACTCTTCAATTTCCATATCAGGTGTCAATTCACCTTGATAGCCTGCAAAATAACACGTGAGCTGCACCGTAACACCTGCAGCTTTCCCATCGGCAGGGCCAGAAAACGTTCCCGCATAACGGAGTGTCGATGGCTCTAACGTGACTGAAAGCTCTTCTGAGATTTCTCTCAACAATGCTTGTTGGTCAGACTCTCCAGCTTCACGCTTTCCACCGGGCAAATAAAACAATGACTTGCCTTTAGAACGTACAGCCAATAGTTTGCCATCTTTAATGTGCAACCAAGCCAGCTTATCGATAATCACAGCAATTTAACTCCAAGAAATAAACCAAATAGTATTGTAACAACGGTCAAGTGCATCTTCTATCACTGACCAAGTAGCAAAATAATCTATACATCACAAGTAAAATACAAAGACATTTAGCGGCTCACTTACTGAAAAACAAGCCATAATAAAACTGTGGTTATAGATAAGGCTGAATAGAACAAGACCACTCAGAGAAATTTAGTCACAACGGAGAACGGCAATGAACATTCAAGAAACATTCAATGATAGCTACGACAGATGCCTTCAACATAAAGACTTTTTTTCCGTCTTTCTCCACACTTTTCAACAACAAGAGGGAGATATCGCCCAAAAATTTGCTCATCTCGACGCTAAACGACTTCAAGGAATGTTAAAAGGTGCAATATACATGATCATGCTATCTATCAACTCGGTAGATGCCCGAACAAAATTACATCAATACGGTAAAAAGCATGGTCCCAACGGTGTGAATGTGACGCCCGAAGACTATGACACCTGGCTTGACTGCCTGCTCTTTAGCGTTAAAGTGTGTGACCCGCTCTATGATGAGCAGATAGAACAGGCTTGGAGGACGTGCTTCCAGTTCGGAATCGACATAATGAAAGAAGAGAGCCATCCTCAAGCCAGCTAATACTCACACACTACCGTGCTAACGTTGATCACTACCAACGAGAAAAGAGACCCATTTGCACAGGTCTCTACGTCCTTTAAGCAACACAAGCGTTAGTGTTTACACTACTGGCTGTTTGACGGTGCTGGCGTAAGACACACCGTAAACGTAGCACCATAAATATGGCCCCAAGGGTTAAGCCAGTAACGATACCAAACCAAAAGCCGCGATTGCCTAGTGGCGCTCCCCAAAGATCGGTCATCGCAAAGGTATAACCAATTGGCAAAGCCACTGCCCAATAACAAAAGCAAGAGAGCCACATTGGAACTCGGGTATCTTTATACCCTCGCAACGCCCCATTCGCTGACGTTTGGATCGCATCACTAATTTGATAAATGGCAGTATAGAGCAACAAAGCTGATGCGCCTGCAACAATCTCCGGATCAGAGGTATATAACGCAATGATCTGCTGAGGGAAGAATATCAACGTACTAACCGACAACGTCGCTAATAATGTCGCTAAAACAATACCGTGATAAGAGCGATATTCAGCAATCTGGTACTGCCCTTGGCCTAACGCATGCCCAACACGTATCGTGATACCAAATGACAGGCTCATCGGTATCATATAGGTCAAGCTAGAGAAGTTCAGTGCTACCTGGGCAGACGCAATATGGCTTGCACCAAGCTTACCAATAAGCAGAGCAATAACAGCAAAGATACTGCCGCAAACAAAAATACTGATGCCAATCGGTAAACCCAGCTTTACCAATGCAACGATGCGCTTAACGTTCGGTACCATCAAAGGATAATCTAACAACGTTTTGTAATGATGATGTCGCTGGATATACGCCCACATCAGTAATGACATAATCCAATACACTAGGCTGGTAGCCCAGCCGCTGCCTATCGCGCCCATCGCAGGAAAACCCACTTTACCGTAAATCAGTACATAGTTAACGGGAATGTTAATCATCAAACCTATCAGCGCAATCACCATTGGCGCTCTGGTATTTCCCATCCCTTCACTAAAACTATTTAGCGTATAAAATAGCGCAATGCCTGGAACACCGAATGCCAGTGCTGTCAAGTAGCCACTCCCAACGGGGACAACGAGACTGTCCACATTCATAAACGTCAAAATGGCTGAGCTTTGTAGTAAATAGATAATGAGTAGTACAGAACATGTTAGGGCGACCCACACCGTTTGACCTAAGTCTCGGCTAATACCGCCATTAAAGTTAGATCCTCGGTGATGAGCCGTCACTGGTGCCAAGCTCATTAAAATGCCGCGCAGTAATAAACTGGCAGGAACCCACAAACTGGCTCCAACGGCAATCGCAGCCAGATCGATCGCACTGGCTTGTCCGGCCATGCTGGTATCGACAAAGCCCATACCTTGTGTCGCTAGCTGAGTAATAATAATCGGTAAAGAGAGGTGCAGCAGTGAACGGGATTCAGTAAGAAAACGTGATATTCGGGTCGTGCTTTTTTTCATAGTGGTTACTAGCACCTGTACAGCATGCTCAAATGGATGCAGGATAGCGAGGGTAAGCAAGTGTAGGGTGCGCCTGTGTCAGGCCCGCGCATTATAGCGATAAACGCGATCAACTCAACCGGTTATTGAATAAACAAACGATAACTCAGCCGTATCGAGTAGAAACAAACATACCACCTTCTCGCAAGTTTTTGATGACAGCATGTTTAACAACATTTAGTACTTAGCTATGTTACGCAAATTCCGTAAAAATTGCTCAAAAAAAGCAGTACGCCGTTTAACATCGCTGCTAATTACGTAAAAAGCGATAAAGTAAGGAGTATTGAAGTGTTAGGGAAATTGAAAAATAAGCTAGGTGAAAGCGATAACGGCTCGAAGTTCGAAGAAATCATTAAAGCACAATGGCCAAAAATTGAAACCATGTTGCTTGAGCGCCTAGGGCCTGTAGCTGCGGATAAACTCAATAACGAAGAGTTTATTACCAAAACCTTCGAAACCACCTACGAGTGCTTACCCATGCCTGTGCGTATGATTCTTAAAAAAGAAAAATTCATGGCATACTGTATGGAACATAAAGATCCAATTATCGCCAAATTGAGCACTGCTGCTCAACCGGCATAATCATTGATGTACTGATGGCCTTGAATTAGATCCCACGATTTGATTTCAAAAAAATGCAGAGAAAATGCGACTCGCATTTTCTCTGCATTATACTCACCTATTATGGTACAAATCTGCTCAGCGATGATTTAACAATTCAGTAAAATATTTACATTGTAAATTGGCGCATTGAGGCAAATGAGACATTTTCCAACTATGAGAACGCTGGACGTGCCCCTATCTGAGCATACCAGCGTTGGATATGCGGATAACTATCCAAACTGATCTCAAGTGCAGCAAGAAAGCCACAGGTTACATATGCCGTAATGTCAGCCACACTAAACTTACCGCCCGCCACATATTCCACTTGCGCCAACCTCCGCTCAAGCAAAGGAACAAATGCTTCGAGTCGCTGCTTGGATTCATACCCCCATTCAGCAATGCAATTTTCTCGGTCTTTATAAATACCCGTAATATTTCTAAACGCTTGAAATGCAACCATTAACCCCTGAAGTTCAATAATTCTATTCCACATCTCGACCTGCGCTACAGCCAGTGCAGAATCACCAAATAGGTGTTTATCATCAGGGTATTGAGCATCAAAATATCGGCAAATTGCCATTGATTCACAAATCGTTGTTCCGTCATCCAGTTCTAATACCGGAATTCGACCATTCACGCTTTTTGCTGCAAAAGCTTCGGTTAAATTCTCCCCCCCACGGACATCAACAGACACCCTTTCGACTTCGAGTCCTTTTTCAGCCAGAAATAATCCAACACGTTTGGCACTGGGTGTTGTACTTGCTTCATATATTCTCATTGCTGCCTCCCTTCTGTCATTTGTTATGACTAAACAGTAGAGTGTAAACAAATAAAACGTCAATAAATCGACCACAAAGCTAGATCATGCATTCTGCTTGTACCGAAGTTCTCTCCTGTTTTGCAATCAGGCCGTGAAAATAGGATTCAAATGCCAAAAACTCTGCATCCATATAGCTAACACCACACCGCTTTAATCTCACGCCAACAATTTGTTGTGATGGTCTGAATAACAACCGCCACTGCGTGGTATCCGCTAACAACGAAAACTCTTCACACCAATAATCAGCACTATTCGCTGCAAATGCAGACTCATAAAATTGCAACAACTCGTAAGCGGTAGCGGCGTGAAACGTTTTTTGTGCCAACGTGACGCCACTAGTGTGCGAAATGAAAATTTGAAAAGGAGATTGGCTGTATTTAATGATTTGAAACAAACGTTGACGCTGAGCTGGGGTTGGCATAGTCGCGAGATGTGCTCGACCACGAGGTTCATAACGAATAATCCCCGTTTCCGCCATCAAGCGAATAATCGACACTTCTGCAGCAGCGCTACGCATATTGGTGGGCAATAACGAAATCACCACATGATGGAAAAGCTTCTTATCTTGATCTGATCGCTTCAGATCAAGTAGGCGTCCGTCAGGAAGTATATATCCCCCCCGACTGACCCAATTAGTTGTACCAAAAAATGCCTCTACTGTATCAATGAGCTCTGGAAAGCCGGACTCTGACATTCACTTATCCTTGTATCAAAAACCCAGCTTTAATTATGAGTAACTCTATAGCGTAAATCTCTGATATAACGCTAAAATTTATAAAATAATTATAAAAATAGTACTACTTGTGAGGTTCATGGCATTAAGAATCCAATAAAGCCTTGCAGAACAATCAAGTTAGTAATATCAATAAAAAACGCGCCGACAATCGGCACAACCATAAATGCTTGTGGTGATGGCCCATTTCGAGAAACTAGCGCCCCCATATTCATTACTGCGGTTGGTGTGGCTCCCATACCAAAACCACAATGCCCTCCTGCAATGACAGCAGCATCGTAGTTGGCCCCCATAACTCTAAACGTCACAAAGTACGCAAACACCGCTAAGACCAGTGTTTGTACCGTCAATATCACGAGCAGAGGCAGTGCTAGACTGAATATTTCCCATAATCGAAGACTCATTAGTGCCATGGCTAAGAATAGCGATAGGGCCACGGTACCCAAAATATCGACACACTCGCTATTAATTTTATAGCCTCGCGTTATCTCCGTAAGGTTGGTTAAAAACACACCAATAAACAGTGCATAAACAAAATCCGGCATTTTCAGCCATTTTATTTGGTAATACCCGACCGAGTAATCAATCAGTTTGGCGCCAACAACACAAAGAAGAAGAATAAACAGGGTCTCTATGATCCGTTTTGCCGTAACCCGATCCTCTTCGAGGTTATCGTAGGTAACAAGGTCTGGATGTTCTAAGTGTTGATGGTGAGAATTTCCATATTCAGATTTCAATTGGTGTTTGTCAATTAATCGCTGTGCGACGGGTCCGCCAATCACTCCTCCCATCACCAAACCAAAGGTTGCCGAGGCCATTGCGACCTCTAAAGTGCTAATTCCATACTGTTCACTAAAAATAGAGGCCCATGCCGCCCCAGTTCCATGACCTCCTGACAACGATATCGATCCTGCAACTAAACCCAATAGTGCATCAAAGCCCATTAAGGCTGCTAATCCGACGCCGACCGTATTTTGCAATATGATATAGATCGACGCGAGCAGCAAAAAAATGATCACGCGACGACCGCCCTTGAGCAATAAACGATAATTCGCCGCTAACCCGACCGTAGCGAAAAACATCAGCATGAGTGGCTTTTGCATTGATAATGAAAATTCGAACACAATACCTTGTGTAAATAGAAGCGTGATAATCGCAGCGATTAACAACCCGCCAACGATCGGCTCTGGAATATTGAAATGACGGAAAATGGCCACTTTACGATTTACAAGATGACCAAGAATAAGCACTGACAATGCAATGAGAAGCGACTCTAATTCACCAATGGTATAAACCTGCATAGCTGTCACCCATGATGTAGATACAACATAGTTACAAGCATATACAAGATACGTAAAACTGTAGGGATAATTATCCCTAATCATTGCCTGCGTTATGAATACAGTGCGGTATGGGGGAGTTAGATCTAGCGCGTATTAGCTTGGTGCAATAGGCTTCGCTTGAATGACTTTGAGGTACGAATGCAGTTCGCGGTTTTTATATTCAATCGCACAATGAATCGCACTATCTTTCTTAGCAACGACCTCTATCGTATAGTGATTTTTGCCTTTATCGATAGACAGAAAAAGATGCCCATCACGCACAAGCCAATCTCCTTTGCACCGAATAGGCTTAAATAAATGCTGTTCCTCCAATCGTCCATCTGGATATAACACCATCTCTGTAATATAACCAGCAGGACACACCTTAAGCCACTGCTGGAAAGGCACTTCATCAGAACTCATTGCTCTACGTTGCGTTACCCATAATTGATAATCAGCTTGCTGGGCCGCGGTTAGCGCTGGCAATTGTTCAATATCGAATAGTTTTCCTAACGTTTCAAAGCAGTACATCTGCAAGAGCACATTTCTCACTGATTTCACCTATAATCCATTCCTCTGGCTAACAACCATTATTGCAATAAATTACAAATAAAAACAGTAAGGTATCTAATCCCTTTGCCATATAAGGGCATTATCACGACCAATCAATACTTGAGATATGTCATTCGGGACAGAAACCAATAACGAAAAACTTGGCCGTTTATCCTTATCTGCACCCGCCACATCAATGTTTATCATTAAACGTTCATCTTCCAGCGTAATCTGATGATCAACCATCGCCTGTCCACTATCCATGATCAATCCAGATACCCGCAATGACAATCCCCCGTCAACATTCTGTTCGATGACCTGAAGCCCGCCAATGGCATTACTGGTAATGGTATATTGCTCATCAACACAACCGAACATTGACAACAAACAAATTAGCCAGAGTAAGTTACGTTTCATGATTTTCTCCTTGTTAGCGTCGTATTAATAATGACGTGTCACTCAACAAAGGTACATGAACGGCGACACTAACTGCGAAGCATTTCTCAACTCATTATGTATCGGCATGCCATCGCATTGTCCTCAGCTCTTTCTGATCACAATGTTGTATCGCGATTCGGTGAATGCGGTTGAAATACCCATAATAGATTCAAGCAAAAATTAACCACTAACCCCGCAATAACCCCCGCACACAATGCAAAAAACGGTTGCAATCCAGCGCTACCAAAAAAGTACAACCAACTTTGAAAAACGATCAGATTTGGCAATAGGGATAACGTCGCAACTAACATAAACTTTGCCCATTGTCGCAACTCCGGCGCTCTTGAATGAAATGTAAAGCGACGATTCCCATACCACGTTACTGTTGCTGCTATCGCAAATGCCACCAACCGAGAAAATAGCGCGGTTGCATCTGCCAAATAGAAGAGGCAAAGAAAAACGCTACTATCAACAATAAAGCCACTGCCTCCCACCAACAAAAAGCGGCGAAGTTGGCGTAATATCCGTCGTCGTTTATTCATTATCCCCTGCTAATTCATCCCATAATTTGATAATGACTGAGATATCCAACCGATTATGCCAAAGATCATATATTGCATGTATCTCGGCTCTTTGGGATGATTGTAGTCAATATTGCCCCTGACCACTCATCATTCACGGATCGATCTGATGCTAAGACTGGACATTTCACCCCGCACCAATTGGAAAAGCCTCGCTGCAGAGTTTGGTTTTGGTTTTCACTCTATGTATGACGAACCCTACTGGGATGAAAGTGCCTATTATCAATTTACCTTGGCACAAATTGAAAAAGATATTGAATTACCAACCCAAGAAATCCATCAAATGTGCCTCGATATAGTGGATAGCGTGGTAAGAGATGAGGTGCTGCTCAACAAATTTAAAATCCCCTCTGCGATGTGGGATCCGATATTACAATCTTGGCAACGCAAAGAACCGTCTCTCTATTCGCGCCTCGATTTTGCTTACGATGGAAGCGGACCCGCGAAACTGTATGAGAATAACGCCGACACCCCCACCTCTCTCTATGAAACGGGTTTTTGGCAATGGTTATGGTTGGAAGATTGTGTCAACAATGGGCGCTTACGCCGTGATAGCGATCAATTCAATCTATTACAAGAGTTAATGATCAGCCGTTTTGCAACGCTCAGTCAACAACAGCCCGGACAGCTGTTGCACTTTTCTTGCTGTAAAGATACTGAAGAAGATTTAGGTACCGTTCAATATATGCGCGATTGTGCCATTGAAGCCGGACTGGATACCGCCTTTATTTTTATTGAAGACATCGGTATTAATCAACAAGGCGAATTTACCGATCTTAAACATCGACCTATCCGCTGGATGTTTAAGCTTTATCCGTGGGAATTTATGTTTGAGGAAGACTTTTCTCCCTACATTACCAGCAGTAAAGTTAACTGGCTTGAACCATTATGGAAATCGGTATTATCGAATAAAGCACTCTTACCGCTACTGTGGCAAAGATTTCGTGGTCATCCCAACTTACTCCCTGCCTACTTTAATGGCGATAGCGAAGCCGGATCGCTACAAGACTATGTTATAAAGCCTCTATTTGCTCGGGAAGGCGCGAATATCGAAATCATCAAACAGGGAAAATCAGTGCTTAAATCAGATGGACCGTACGGGTCCGAAGGCCACATTATTCAGCAATACCATCCCTTACCCCGCTTTGGCGATAATTACACCTTAATTGGTAGTTGGTTAATTAATGATGAACCAGCAGGAATGTCAATTCGGGAAGATTCAACACTGATCACACAAGATCATTCTCGCTATGTTCCTCACATCATTCTTGAATAAGCATGAATTTACAGCGTAACCGTGTTTACACTGTAAATTCTGCCCTAAGAAAGTGTAACATTTTGTAAGGCCACTTAAGTGGCCTTAACAAGTAAGTACCTGATACACAATAAAACATCGTTCAATAAAAAATTATTTCACTACTTTTTATCTACCGCACCACAAAAGTGACTATTGAACTAATTATTAATAGCCTATACATTACTTCCATCTCAACAATACCGGATTAATGCACTATGTTAAAAAACACTGTTTTATTGTCAGCAGTACTGCTTGCTGGCTGTGCTTATAATCAAGCGCCTGTCATTGGCCCACATGACAAGTCAGCAGAAGAATTCCAGCACGATATGCAGGAATGTGAATTCTATGCGCAACACGTTGACAAAGGCGAAGCCGCCAAAACCAGCGCTATTAATGCCGGTGTTGCTGGCGCTGCATTAGGTGCGGTAGAAGGTTTACTCATTGGTGAATCTGGCGGTGCAGCCGCAGTAGGTGCGGTAGCAGGAGGCACGATTGGAGCCGCAGCTGGCGCTGGTGCAGGTGCAATGAAAGCGACCAATGATCAAGCTTATGTACTACGTAATTGCTTACAAAGTAAAGGCTATGACGTTTACGACTTGCGCAAATAGCGCAGTCTTTTTTTAAACTTAATTGAACACTGTTTTAAATTGGAATTATCATGAAAAAATTACTGCTGACGGCATTCATTGCTTTTACATCAATACCAACCATTGCCAGCGAACTATTTGTGGGCGGACAACTGGCTCGAACAGCGGGCGAATACACGGGGAGCTTGGCAGGCTACCCTGTTAGTTTTGAAGACGATTCGATACTAACCCAATTACGTCTTGGTCGTTACTTAACCCCACAACATCGCATTATGGCCACAATGGAATGGAACGGTGATGAATCTGAAGAGTTTGGTCTGCTTGGCCATTACGACTATATGATCCCACTCTCCACCGAATGGACAGCCAATATTGGTGGTCACTTCGGTACACGCTTCATTGACTGGGAGCCGGACGACTTTTCGACCTTGCAGTACGGTGTTCAGTTCGGGGCTACCTATCATATTGCTCCGCAATTAGATTTCGGAGTAAATATGCGTGTTAGTGCGTACAATGGCAAAAACACCATTGGCCCATGGCAGTTTGAGAAAAACCATGATGCGACATTTGGTTTCTCGATTGATTACCGTTTGTAATTTGGCCTAAGACTGAAACAGCACAAGCGTATTAATGCATGCTTGTGCTGTGCAAATTGACGATGCTTTTCTTTACTCTCGATTAATTTACACTGTAAAACAGATTTTTAGGCAAAAAAAAGCGAGCTCAAAACTTGAACTCGCAAAATTGCTGCTATCTCTCAGAACAAAGTCGCACTATAACGAATACTGATATTGGCTTTGTTTGCTAAGCGTCAAAATTGAGAGCCCAAATAAAAATAGAGTGACGAACGGCCATCTTCAGCCATACCATAGCCTAAATACGTTGGGCCCAGAATAGAATCAGCACCAATAAATATACTGCCAGCATTTACCGTGTTATCCCAGCGAATCGCTTCTTTCTGATTCCAAACATTGCCCCTTTCCAAAGATCCACCCACATACAAGGCTGACTGCACGAAGCCTAAATTCACATCAAACAAGCGATAGCGGTATTTAATGACTCCCAACGCGCTATAACGTCCGTTCAATTCATAACGGTTATAGCCAGAAAGATTAAATAAGCCCCCTAAATCTCGCGCATAAACAGGTATCAACT
Organism: Thaumasiovibrio clandestinus; assembly: GCF_047250365.1. NCBI lineage: Bacteria > Pseudomonadati > Pseudomonadota > Gammaproteobacteria > Vibrionales > Vibrionaceae > Thaumasiovibrio > Thaumasiovibrio clandestinus. The sequence continues at coordinate 148,866 of NZ_JBLBVL010000007.1, read as the reverse complement.
CATCAGATTCCGAACCGCCTAACTGTAGCGCTGCAGCAACAGTATGTCGCCCCCAATTAAGCGGCTTTACGACTTCGAAATCATAATAATGAGCAATGTCTTTGGTATTTTGTTCCTCAAGCTTTGCGCGTATATGGCTTCGACCGACTCTTACAGCAAAGTAGTGCCCATATTCAGGAAAAAAGCGATTATTTAACGTATCAATCACCACATCACTATATACGCCAACGCTTCTTACGCGCTCAGAAATGCTAATATCTTCAAGTTGATACTCGCCTTGTGACGCATCTAACCCAAGGCTATAGCGAATACTCGGAGAATAGTTCCATCCAGTTTCAATAAAGCCATACAGTTGACTGTACTCGGTATCATAATACTCCCTATCGGTTGGTATTTCAGGCGGGAGCTCTTCAAAATCAACATTACCAAAACGGCGGAATTCATTAACCCATGAAATACCCGTTCGGCTATATATTTGCTGTTGGTAATCCCAAGGAAGGTAAAGGCTGGTCGAAAAGCGGTTCCAACTGCCAAGATCTAACTCAGTTAACCACTCCCCTCCATAATCCGTTATGTTGGTATATAAGTATTGTGCGCCAAATGAATACTCTGAGCGCCGTGCATAATCATCTTCTATCGCTAACTTAAAGTTTAGATAACCCGGTCCCCACACTTTTTCGTTAACATCTAAAAGCAGGACATTTTCTGCCTCTAAGTGCTGAACAGAGTATGTAATGCGGTCAAAAAGATCATGTGCGTATAAACGTTCAACGCCCTGCTCAATCTGTGCCGAGGTTAAGACTTCTCCCGTCGGCAGATTAAGAACCGCCTGTAATGCTTGATCAGATCGCCGTGTCTGGTTAACGATCTCAATCCGATCAATATAATAATCCCCCGTCGCTAAAAGCTGACTTCGGCGGTCCAGCTTAGCTAAACGATATTGTGAATACTCTTGTTCTGAAACTTGAAAAGCCAATAACTCGGAAAGATGATCAAGCGCAATCGATCGACCAGCTAAGTAAGCGTCTTGCATTGACGAGAAGCTTGTTGCGGTTAGACCATCCAAATCCGGCTGTAGGTAGACATCGTTAGGGGTCAATAGTGCTTTTTGCTGATCTGAGCCCAGGTTGGTCATATGGGTAATTAACTGGTTGGCAATATTGATACCGGAATTAAGGTCATCTCGTGCATAAAGCGCATCGCGAAGATCCACTGCTATCACATGGGTAGCACCTAATTCGATAGCCTGATCCACGGGCATGTTATTAACAATACCACCATCGACCAATAGCTGCCCATCTATCTCTACAGGTTTCAAAGCGCCAGGTACGGTCATCGACGCCTGCATCACCAAAGGCAAACTGCCGGAAGAGAGAACAACAGGCGCAACGGATTCAATATCAGTCGCGACCGCTCGATATGGAATCGCCAGCAGGTCAAAGTTAGCCAGTTGTGGTGGATTATCCGTGACATTCCGTAAAATTTTAGCCATAGCGTGACCTTGAAATAGGCTCGGCTTAGCAAGAAAATTTCCTTTTAAATCAATGCCAAATTCAGTCCGTAATTGGTATTCATCTGTTTGCGCCTTACGTTGAAGAGACAACGCTTCTCGGCCTACCCTATCATGATAGCCTTCAGACCAATTCGTCCCCAAGGTACGTTGTTTAACTTCTTCAGCACTAAAGCCCATGGCATACATACCAGCTACATATGCCCCCATGCTGGTCCCAGTAATAACATCGACAGGAATGCGCTGCTCTTCCAATACCTCCAATACACCAATATGGGCCGCACCTTTTGCTCCCCCGCCACTCAATACCAGACCAATCGTTTCCCTAGCGATCCCTGGCGGCGTTATTATTGAGAGCGAAAGCATGATCAAGGAAAGACGTAATCTAGATCGTCTTAATCCTTGATCATAGCTCCTATATTCATGTCGCAAGTTCATCCAATGCATTCAATACCTGCTGGTTATAGTGTCCTTCTAACACTAGCTTACTCACTTTACGTCTTACAGCTAACCCCGAAATCAGGCGTTCAATTGAAAGGTGCTTTTCATCGTTCTGCGCGTTATACATTTCAACCGTTTTACTCAAAATCTCATAACTGATGACGCTCTCACCCACACGTAGCCAGTCTAGCTTCTCTAAATAACCCTGACACTCTTCCGTAATTGCAGCAATGCCATGACCTGTCATTGCCGCTAACGCCGTTATAGAACGTTTTAGAGCCTCTTCTGACGTATACTTAGAAAGTACGATCGTTAATTCATCAGCATTGATCTCTACCAAGTGTTTGCGCTGTTTAACACGGCGACCAAGTCGTCCTTTAGGCTTTTTCTCTTTCTTTTGAATGGGTTCAAATTCGCCATCAATAATTTCGGAAAGCTGATCAAGTTCGCGCTTAGGTAATATTTCATTTCGCAGCGGGTTTGGCATTGTCGGCGCTAGCGATCGTTTACCTTGATTAGTCGTTTTAGCACGACAATAGCGGATCACTTCATCAGGATCGCATTTAATCTCAATACGGAAATCGGGAAACTTTTGTTTATCTTGATCAGGTATTACGGTCAAATGGTAACCCCATAGATTCACCGTAAATACCCCATCAATTACACTATTTTCCGCCAGTTTGCGTAACTCCCTCACCATATCTGCGCTAAAGCGACGCCATTCGATATTACGTGCCAGTTTCTGGTTTAAATCGCTTAACATCATTGAATCGTTCAAACGCCGCGACATTCGGCTACGGAAGAACGTATACAACTGAAAAATCATAGTATGTTGGCGCAGTATTTCTGGCGGAAATAGGAAAAAGTAATCACGCGTTAACAACTCTTCGAAAAAAGACGGCTCCCACACCAAAATGTACAAGTTAGGTTTGATCCTTATTTCACCATCATCCCCTTCGCGTGGTGCTTCGTCAGAAGCGGTGATCGTTCGGGCAACAAAGCGAAAACGATCCGATTTAAACCCTTCAGGCATGTTTTCACTTAACCATCGTCCAGTTAACTCATGCAATTGAAAGTCTGTAAATTCAATTCGATCAATACTATCACGAATTGAATCACGGGCTGGGCCACTGTCTTTTTTGCCCCGAAGTGCTAAAACATCCGTTATATAAACTGGCGTCTTATTATCTAACCGCTTGTTTTGTAGCTCATAATCGGATATGTGATAATCGTGATATTGTACGGTTAGGGTAAATAATGCAAATAACGTCATTAGGTCATCTACCGTCATGATCGACTTAGATGATCGCGTTTCAATGATGGCTTTCGTACCTGAAATAGCCACCATTGATTTTTGATAACTCTTACGTGTTCTTGGTGGCGCTAATGCTTGATCAATGATCCCTGCCCAACTTGTCGGTGATACGACGAGTTGATCCGCTTCATCAGGCATTGAAGGTGGTGTACCGAGTCCATGTTCCGTTAACAATCGACGGTTAACTTGATTTTGTGCCAGTGCCTTTGAACGTTTTTGCTTTTGTGTTTTTTGATGTTGTTCTGAATTTAGCGCATGTGAGCCTAATTGAGATATCAATTGGGCTGGGTTGACGAAGTGATGCAGCATTGTTTTACCAGCCAGACCTTCTTCAAAGCGAACCCGTTGTTGTTTAAATAAACCGATGTTTACCGCTGCGCGTAACCGTTGCTGTATGGCAGCACGAGTTAATTGCCCTTCGGTTGCATCAATTAATTCTGTTGTTGATACCATGCCATCTAAGGAAGAAAGTCCACGTAAAGAGATTAAGTTTAGTAGCTCAATGATACTCTTTGTGACACCTTTGAAATGTTGATATTGGGGTAACCAATCCACCAATCCCGCCGGGATCTTAAAAAGGTGCCCGTCTTTGTGCGTACGGGGTAAAAGGATTAAAACCTTATCGTTTGAACTATTTTCCATTTGCAGAGTATCGTAATTTCGCCATATTTCCGAAGATTAATGGATCATAAGGAAAAAAGAAAGATCTTTTTTATTGTTTTTTTTTAACTGATCTATTTGATTAAAACTGATCTTATTGATTATATGATCTTATGATCTGGACGATTTTACTTCCGTAATGGCATGATTTTTATGGGTTTATTTTTTCTCGGCATAGAAGCATGATCATGAACGGTTCGGAACGGTGATCATCCTTGCCTTGAAAGCGTGATCACCATCGCCGCGAAACGATGATCAATGTAAGCCTGTAAAGATGATCAACACAGAGACTGAACAATGATCATGTTGTGTGCGCAGCTTACCCACACACTTATCCACAGGCCGCTGTGAGATCAGTGATAAAATGATGAAATTTGCCTTTGAAACGATGATCAAGAAGCGTCGTCGTCACACTTCGTCATTTATTGCGAGCCGGTTGTTGTAAATCTCGGAATAGTGATCATGGTTGGTTGAGGAAAGATGATCAAGGCATATTTTCGAGGGATATCATGCTGTTTGCAAGGAAATCGTATCATTTACGTTGGATTTAGACGTTGTTGTTCATAATCAAATGTACAGTTACCGTACATTCTCGCTTTATTTATATGCTTCCGAGTCTTTGGTTTTTCCTTGATCATTGTTTCGTCACCTATTTATCAAAATTATGCTGTTGAGTGTTTTGCTTGATCATCGTTTCGGCCGTTTGTGATCCAAGATAGCTTAATTGAAGAAAAAGAATTGAACGAATGGCTCGATTAACCTAGATTTTGGTCAGTTTGATGTTGTGGATTTTCATTTGACACCCCCCGTAATTTTGTGGCTCCTTTTCATGCTTCCGGTAAAAGCCAGTTTACATTGTAAAAACGTGACGCGGTAACAGTTTAAATCTGGCACGATGTGTAAAGTAGATTATCGTCAATATACACCTCTTTTTGTGATGCTTGTTGCTATTTTGTGCGAAAAAACGTTTTTGTACAGCTATCTATTGAACTTGACATTTCATGCTGTACAATTGGTATATCTTTGTATTGGGCGGAAAAATCATGAATAGGGAACAAACAATCGATCATCTGTTTAGCATTGCTGAGCAGACAAAACAGGTTCAGGCCGACCGTGTCGAAATCGTCTTAGAAGAGCGAAAGGATGTCCTCTTTCCTCCTATGTCGAAGGCATTAATGGAAACTCGTTCAGGATTAACTCGACGCAAGCTAGATGATGCCATTGGACGAATGGAAAGTAATGGTCATCAATTTACTAAAAACAACGCGAATCATTACTCGATTACTTTAGACGAAGCACATCAATTGATGTCGGCAGCTAATATTCCCGCTTTTCATGAAAAGATGCCGAAAGATCATAAACCGTGGGTTATTAACGTACAGAACCAAAAAGGTGGTACGGGCAAGTCAATGACCGCGGTTCATATGGCTGCCTGTTTGGCGTTGAACTTAGAAAAGCGTTATAGGATTTGTCTTATCGATTTGGATCCACAAGGGTCTTTGCGTCTGTTTTTAAATCCGCAAATTTCTTTTGCTGATCAAGATACTATTTATTCTGCTGTCGACGTGATGTTGGACAATGTCCCGGAAGGTACAGAGATAGATAAGCAATTTTTGATGGAAAAGGTGATACTTCCAACCCAGTATCCAAACTTAAAAACGATCGCGTCTTTTCCTGAAGATGCGATGTTTAACGCGGATGCGTGGCAGGATTTAGCAAACAATCAGTCGTTGGATATTGTTCAACTTTTGAAAGAAAAAGTGATCGAACCTATCGAAGATGAGTTCGATATTATTTTGATTGATACCGGGCCGCATATTGACCCTTTGGTGTGGAATGCGATGTACGCCTCAAATGCGCTGATTATCCCTTGTGCGGCGAAGCGACTCGATTGGGCGTCGACGGTTAACTTTTTCCAGCATCTGCCGACGGTATATGAGATGTTCAATGATGATTGGCCAGGGCTTAAATTTATTCGCTTGATGCCAACCATGTTTGAAGACGACAATAAAAAACAGATGTCGGTATTAACCGAAATGAATTATTTGTTAGGTGAGTTGGTGACGATGGCCACGATTCCACGTAGCCGTGCATTTGAAACGTGTTCAGATACTTATAGCACAGTCTTCGATCTTACCACGCAAGAGTTTGAAGGGGGCAAGAAGACCCTGATCAATGCACAAGAAGCAATTCAGCGCGCAGGACTTGAATTGGAACGCGTACTTCATGGGCATTGGCAACTGATTAATGGAGGAGAATAATGGCCATTAAAACTTCAGATTTAAACGCACGTCTATTTGGGAAAGCTGATAAACGTCGCGCGACAACACCACAAGAAGCACAAACAGCGGTTAAAGAAAAAGCAGCTGTGATTGAGCTAGCTGTTGCAGGAGAACAAACGGTTTCGTTTGAATTGTTACGCATAGATTCAGGCGACGTCGAGCATAAAACCAGTGTGTTTGCAGAGAATGCCCGTGAACAAGCTTTTCTAACAAAACACGCACTGGCTGATATTTTGGTGACGTTGCAAGAGCGTGGGCAGCAGTTTCCAGCGGTAGGACGCTGGAAAGATGACGGCGGCATCGAAGTACTTGATGGTAGCCGTCGTCGTATGGCATGTATTTTAGCGGACCAACCATTTTTAGTTTACGTTGCGCATGGTATTACGACCAAACACGCTAAGTTTTTGTCTGATGTTGCTAACGCACATAAGCCATTGTCTTTGTATGAGCGTGGTAAAGAGATGCAAGCGATGTTGGCTCGCGGTGAAGTGAGCGATCAAAAAGAGTTGGCACGTGTATGTCAATGTAGCGAAGCGTTGGTAAGCGGTGCTTTAAAAGCCGCAGATTTGCCAATGGAACTGTTAATGGCTTACCCGAGTGTGAGTGAACTGGGTCGACCAACGATTGTTAAGCTACACCGCCTGTTCTTTAATATGCCTCGTGAAGAGCAACAATCACTGCTCAGTAATATCGTCAAAGACGAGCAGCCGTTATGGCAAACAAAGAAGACTCAAGGTCTATCTCGCTTAACACGAGAAGTGACACTGGATTTAGAGAAAATAGCAGAAAAGAGTCAACCTAAAGCCCTGGAAAAGCCATCTTCTCAGGAGCTAGTCAAGGGACGAGCGAGCTACTTGCGACAAAATGACAAGTTAACCCTAAAGTTGAAAAAGCTGAGCGAGCAACAAGCCGATCAGTTATTGGCATTAGTTAAAGAGTTCATGCAGGATTAGAGTCCCAATTTTATTCAATTGGACGTATTATAGAAGCCGCTTATTGCGGCTTTTTTATTGGAAAAAAATCAAGAATGAATACGAACATGCCCCCTTCTACTTGGTCGAAGTTGTCACTAACAGCACGCCATAGCTTTACCCGATTTTTGGTTTTTGGTCATGCAGAGGCGATTGGCGATCTATTTTCCACCTATTCAACTCAGTATGATAAATGCCTTATCGTGAGTGAGGCTAACTGGCAAGGTCGCGATGCAGTGAAAAAAAAGAAATTGCGCCACCATTTGGGACAGAGTATCGATTTGTTGGTGCTCGATTTTAGAGATGGTTTTGATGCCAATGTTTTAGGGATTGGGGTTGGGTTGGTTAATGGTGGGGGCGCGATTTTTCTTATTGTTGCAGAGGGTTTTCCTTGTAGCCCATTTGAACAACATATTGCGACGGCGTTACGCACCAATTCCAACTGTTATGACCTACACAATGCGTCTATTAACCGACTAACATTACCTTCGTTTGTCGCCTATTCAGATCAGCGAGGATGCCGCAGTCGTGAGCAAACTCAGGCCGTAGACGCTATTAAACGTGTTGTTACTGGGCATACAAAGCGGCCACTTGTATTGAGCGCCGACCGTGGTCGAGGTAAATCGGCGGCGACCGGCATTGCTTTGGCTGAGTTGTTGTTGGAAAGAGATCTGGATGTGATTATCACAGCGCCGCAACGTTCTTCAGTTGATGCGATGATAATGATGTTTGAGCAGCGTCTTGTCGTTCAAGGGAAGCAAAATAGATGGGTGTTTCGAAATAGCACTATAAGCTATGTTGCGCCTGATGCCCTGTTGGATAGCTTGCCGATGGCTGATGTTGTTATCGTTGATGAGGCAGCGGCCATTCCTATCAGCATCTTGCTCGCCCTATCCAAACACTATCGACGTATGGTATTTGCTACGACAACGCACGGCTATGAAGGTTCTGGGCAAGGTTTCTTACTCAAATTTATTCCCGCGTTAAAACGCCTCTATTCGGGATCTAAGCAATTCGTTATCGAAAACCCCATACGCTGGGCTAAAGATTGTCCTGTTGAGCGGTTTCTTTTTGACGCTTTGTTGCTGGACGCAGCGGTCGATAACGACATTAGTTCCTCTAATACGATACGCTATCGGCAATTAGATAAAGCGTTATTGAATAATGATCTTCAGCTTAAGCGTCAACTGTTTGGATTGCTGATACAGGCGCACTATCAAACAGCACCATCAGATTTGCAACAATTGCTGGATGATCCCTTAATGCAGGTGTTTGTCTCCGAAATCGATGGTCGAGTCGTTGGTTGCTGTTTAACGGTCACAGAAGGCGGTTTCCCTGCCAATTTAGCTGAACTCGTTACCGCAGGTAAACGCCGTCTTAAAGGTAATTTATTGCCGCAAAGCCTGGCCTTGCATTGCGGTCATCCAGAAGCCCTTCAGCAGACGTCATTGAGAATTATGCGTATAGCCGTTGCTGACACGCAGCGTCGCAAAGGTATTGCCTCAGCGCTGTTAGAGTTTGTAATAGCACAGAGCCAACAAGACTATATTGGGACTAGTTTTGGCTGTACTGCAGCGCTTCTTCAATTCTGGACCCGCGTTGGGTTTGTACCTTTGCGTCTGGGCGTCTCTCGTGATGCGGCGAGTGGAACCCACTCCATGCTAATGGCAAGAGAAACGGAAATACGGACGATAGGGCTCTGGTTTGAAGCGATACGTCGTCAATTTGCTGACGCTTTTCCTCGTCAATGCTTGGAGCAATTCTCATTGTTAGATGTTGATTTGGTTAAGGCCATTTTTTCTCAATTGCCACTTAAGCAAGTTAGCCCAGATCGAGATGTCTACTTGCTAAAGCGTTATGCAAACGGCGGAATGGGTTACGACGTGATGGTGGGTGTTTTAACTCACTGGTTGATACAACAGTGTCACCTTGATAGTGAACAGCAGGACTGGGAGTTCAACAGTATGCTGCAGAAATGTTTACTTAATCAATCATGGAATAAGCTGTGCAACGATTACAGTGTTGTGAGTCACAAGCAGTTGGAACAGTGTTGGCGTAGTTGGCTTTTAGATAAGCTAACGATGATCTAATTTACACTGTAAATTCTTCGCTACCTCACTCAATTCACATCAAATTTACCAATAGTTCCCTGCCGTTGGTAGATTCAACACATGAAGTATGTTTGCTATATCACGTCTACGCTTTGTAGTAATTATGAGAGATTAGTCATGCTTCGTTTTAGAATGCTTTGCATGACTGTCTGTAATTCGTAACTATAGTTGAATCAATAATGGACTAAAGATCACACTTAGGTGAAAGGGAAGTAATGTGGTGCAGCAACTACTGGTTTTGTCTCAAGATCGTTCCAAAGTCTACTTGAATCCCATTGGCTATCGGCCTGCTGATCATGCTCAACTCAAAGTTGATGATATTTTGGCGATATTACGCCTCTATAAAGTGGGTCAATATTATATTAGTCGCACCTTTGTAAGTGATGTGCTCGAGGGACTACACCAACAGCGCTTTACCCATGACTCAGCGCCGATGATGATTGCGGAGCGTCGTGATGCGCTGCTCTCTATACAAATAGATGATGAAGGTATGACAGCTTACGCATCCATTACCGGTGCATTTGGTGGTCGCCAGTTGGTAGAGCGGCAAATAAGACAAGCGTTGATTGATGCAGGGGTCGAGTTTGGTATTAGCGATACCCAGTTAAATGCTTTGGTTGCCCGTGGCGAGGTGTTGAAGCCTGGCGAAACTATTTCTGATATTGTCGCTATTGGCAATACGGTTAAGCAAGGCAAGGATGCGCAGTTTGTTGCTTTGGTGCAAGATGCGACGGAAAGGATATTGCGCCCCCGTGAACGTGATGACGGATCGGTCGATATGCGTGACCTAGGCGACTTCATTATGGTTAAAGAAGGTCAGCCCCTCATGCGTCGGCATCCACCAACAAAGGGCCTACATGGTAAAAATCTATTCGGGAAAATAATTAACGCTCGGGATGGGAAAGACAAACCACTTAAAAGCAGCCTCGGTAGTGTAATTAGTCTTAACGACAGTAATGTACTGGTGGCTGAGTTTTCAGGTGTGCCGCATATAAAAAGAGATACAGTAGAAGTTGATAAAGCGCTTGTTATTCCTGCGGTGGACGTTAGTTGTGGTCATGTCGTTTATGATGGTAGCGTGATTGTTAGTGGTGACGTATGTCAAGGTATGCAGGTGAAAGCGACGGGTTCTGTGACTGTAGGAGGTGTCGTTGAGTTAGCGAATATAGACGCAGGGCGCGATGTGGTTATAACGAATGGAATCATTGGTAGAAGTAGCGATATCTCAGCGTGTTGTATTACAGCACAGGGGAAAATTGTTGCCAAGTTTGCTCAGTATGCACAACTTACAGCTTATCATGATATTGAACTGCAACTTCATGCCTCCCACTGTCATATCGTTACCCACGCGAACTTGACCGTACGTGATGCAATGAAGCGTAAAGGCATGATTAATGGTGGCATCATTGAAACTGGGTATGCAGTTAGCGCTGTTGTATTAGGCTCAGAAGCCAGTACAACGACGCAACTTTCAGCATTCTCACGTTACATGCATTTGAAGCGTCAATCCACTAAGTTAAATGCAGAGAAGAAAGAGCAAATTGCCGTGATGGAGCGTATCAATAACGCCATCCTTAAAATAGAGAAAGTTGCGTCTGCCGATAAAGACCATGAACGATTAAATAAATTGGCGAATGCAAAGCACTCGACCTTACAGCGGCTAGAGAAGCTTAACCTTGCTATTGAACAATTAGAGAGAAGTATTCATACTCACTCAGGTCAGAGTCAGATTACTGCGTTGAAATGTGTCTTTGCTGGCGTTACTTGCTCAATTGCTGATGAAACGATAACAATACGCGAACAGCGTGGGCCTACTCGACTTGAGTACGATGGTTCTGCAATTATCGCTAATGCGCTTTAATCGTTAGTTAAGTGAGGATAAAACAATAACCTGACTGGTCAGAGTTCGCTTATCAGTCTCATTTTGAAATACTTAATTGCAGAACCTTGTATATAGGTTCGTCACGCTTATGCTAGTATTTACACTGTAAATTTTGATTTGAACGGTTTGAGATGTCTGATTCGTTACTCTTTCATAAAACGTATACCCATTCGACTAGCCAGGAGTGGGTTGTGTTTGTCCACGGAGCCGGTGGCAGTTCCTCTATATGGTTTAAACAGCTTCGTGCGTACAGAGAGCATTTTAATATTCTTTTGTTAGATTTGCGTGGCCACGGAAAGTCTAACAATATGCTCAAGGAGATGATTGCTAACCCTTATACCTTTAAGGAAGTGACATCTGATATTGTTAAGCTTCTCAACCATCTGTGTATCCGCCAAGCCCACTTTGTTGGTATTTCTCTAGGTACGATAATTATTCGTAACTTAGCCGAACTGGCACCCCATAAAGTGAAATCTATGGTTCTTGGTGGAGCCGTCACGCGGTTTAACACGCGTTCACAAATTTTGGTTAAGCTCGGCAATATGTGCAAGAGCTTTGTTCCTTATATGTGGTTATACCGCCTTTTTGCTTACATTATAATGCCGCAAAAAAACCAAAAAGAATCCCGCCATTTGTTTGTCCGCGAAGCAAAGAAATTGTGCCAGAAAGAATTTACCCGTTGGTTTCGTCTTGCGTCGGAAGTGAACCCGCTCATGCGCTATTTTAAAGAGAAGGAATTACCAATTCCTACATTGTACTTAATGGGCGCAAATGACTATATGTTCATTAAACCAGTTAGAGAAATGGTTGAAGTTCATGAGCACAGTTATTTGACGGAGTTTAAAGATTGTGGTCACGTTTGCAACGTAGAGAAGCCTGACGAATTTAACTTGCACTCCATCGCATTCATTCAAAAATTTGCAGCTTGATAGATAACAAAGCACGCCACTCATTTGTTTGCGTGCTTTTTTGTTTTTAGTGAGGATGTTTTTTTCTGATTAGCCAAACGTTTTAACTGTCTAAGTTATTCCTACCCTATTTTACTTCTTTTAGCGATATATGGGCACAATGTTAGATTGTGTTTAACAAAGAATTGTCGCTATTATATAGACTTGCAGTTATTGGCTGCAGCAAGCAGAATCAGCCAGTAGAGAGCAAATTTATCTGGCAAAGTGACATTGAGGAGAAAAGAATGGATTTGGCTGATATTCGTCGTGAATATACGAAAGGCGGGCTGCATCGAAAAGATCTGCCAGAGCAGCCATTGGCGCTGTTTGAAAAGTGGTTACAGCAAGCGGTAGATGCACAATTGCCAGACCCAACCGCAATGACGGTAGCAACAGTTTCACCAGATGGCATGCCTTATCAACGTATTGTGTTACTAAAGCATGTTGATCAACAAGGGTTTGTGTTTTATACAAATCTAGCTAGCCGTAAAGCGCAGCACTTAGAGGGTAATCCAAAGATCAGCTTGCATTTTCCTTGGCATCCATTAGAGCGCCAAGTGCATATTACTGGCCGGGTTGAAAAACTATCAACGTTAGAAGTACTTAAATATTTTTCGTCACGTCCCAAAGAGAGTCAAATTGCAGCCTGGGCAAGCCAACAGAGTCACCGTTTAAGTGCGCGTTCAGTACTTGAAGGTAAGTTCTTTGAATTGAAAAAGAAGTTTGAGAACGGCCAAGTACCTGTGCCCAGTTTTTGGGGGGGATACCGCGTTGTTCCAGACAGTTTTGAATTTTGGCAGGGCGGACAGCATCGTTTGCATGATCGTTTTATCTATACTCCAGAGCATAATGATTGGAATATTGAACGTTTAGCGCCTTAGTTACGAGTTTCAATCTTGGCTCTAATTGGCGTATTATGATTTCATATTTGGAGCGAAGTGCTAAAAAAAATAAATTAATCAGTAAAATACGCTGTTAGAGCTCCTTCGATTGAAAAATTATTTCTATTTTCATTATTTTGCGTTGATAGATAGATGTTACTCCCAAAAATGCGTTTCGAATTGATAAGATCAATAACTTAAAGGGGGTGTTGTTGCACTGTTTGATTTAGATCAAGCGTAGAGTAACCAACCTTTTTTAGGGTATTTATCAGTTTTGACTAACAGGGATATGATAAAAATGACCAGTTATTACCAAAGTGTACTAACCCATGCTGTAGCAAAGGGATGTCAAACACGTCGAACGTCACGTAAAGTAAAAGCTAGCTCCCTTCCTCGCTCTGCTTCTTTTAGCTTTGGGTTTCGGGCTGCCAGAGCACGTTAAATTGAAGAGGGCCGTTATGGCCCTTTGTTACCCCAAGCCATAACTTTTTAGTATTGCCAGTCCTGCACTGGTGGTAAATACAAAACCTAATGTTGTCATGGCGATAATATTTGCTGCTAAGCGATCATCGCCTTTCATTGCTTTCGCCATAACATAACTTGCTGCCGCTGTTGGGCTGGCACTCATAAAGAACAATAGTGCTAATGCACTATCTCTAAAGCCGAGCAGTATCGCTGCAATAACAATGATGCTTGGAACAATGATCAAGCGTGCTGTGGTGGAGATCAAACCTGGCCATGGATTTAACTTCATCTGCTTAAAATCGAGACTGGCGCCAGTGCATAACAGAGCAAGGGGAAGGGTCATGTCAGCAAAATAGCTACTGCTTATTAATATCACGTCGGGTAATTCAATATTAGTCAGTTTAAAGGTCGAAGCGATGAGAATGGATAAGATCAACGGGTTGCGGCTTAAAAGCTTGATCATCTTTCCGGGATTACTGTGAGATCCTGATGGGGTTAAACAGATAACAGCAAGGACATTGTAGAGCAGGGTGATAACCGCAACGTAATAGGCGCTAGCTGCGACACCTTGCTCTCCGTACGCGTTACTCATTAGTGCGACACCAATAATACCAGTATTGGCACGAAATGCCCCTTGTACCATCACGCGAGTAACGGCAAATGGGTAAGGCGACCAGTGCGTTGCAAGCATTAAGATTCCCCATATTAGCGCATTAGAGATAAGTGCAAAGCTAAGAAGGTGAAGATCTGCAGCTTGCCCTATAGGGGTTTTTACGATGCTCAGAAACAACATAGCTGGTAGCGTTAGGTTAAAGACTAACTTTGAGCCGGTATCAATAAATGCTGGCGTAATGATTTGCCTTTTTTTTAATACAATCCCCAGTATTAGCATTAAGAAAATGGGCGAGGTGATGTTAAAGGCTTCATAGAGGTTGGAAATAAAAATAGTCACTGTGATCTCTTCAGGACAAATGATCAAGGCACTACTAGGAACGATGATCATTGACTTGATGAAAGGATGATCAAGCGACTGATTTTAAACACCCAGCTAAAGTAATGCAGTTAGAAAGGTAGGTTATTAGTAATTTCATGAAAGATAAAGGTAATTTTGTACAAAACTCAATTACTAGATAAGAAAGTTGAAATGACAATGGACGTAAGTTAGGCCATCTTGATCATCGTTCCGTTGCTGCTATCTGGTTAGATCCTTGTCGAGAAAGAAAAGAAATGGGCGAAAGTGCAACTATCATCATTAAACTCGCCTAAATATAATGACAACCCGTTAACTTATACCTAACATTGTGAAGTCATTTGCTTTTCTATAGGGTAATAGATGATAAAAGCAGCGGATTATTTTAAAGGGAAGTGGCAAAACCAGTCTGTTAATAGCTTATGGGCCAATATATCACCGCTTTATATGGTTGATGAGACAGAATGGATCTTACAGTTGATCCCTTATGCCCGGAAAGATGATCAAGAAGTCATATTGATCGAAGAGCAGTCAACGACTTTAATCCGTCGTATTCGCACGGATAAACGAGCGATAGGTATGATTGATGCGCTGCTAATGGAATATAGCTTAGATAGTGATGAAGGCGTATTACTCATGTGTATCGCTGAAGCACTAATGCGGATACCAGATAAACGCACAGCGGCTTCATTTCTTCGCGATAAGTTCTCAGTCGCCGATTGGCAGGCCCATTTACAAGGGGGGGATTCTGTTTTTGTTAATCTATCAACTTGGGGTTTACTGTTAACTGGCAAGGTGATTGAGTTATCAGGTCAACCGTCGCCAGATGGGTTCTTGGCGCGGTTGATGGCCAGGTATACCGAGCCAGTCGTTTGCCAATTGATGCAAAAAGTAATGCGGGTGATGGCTTATCAGTTTGTGCTAGGGCAGAGCATAGAAGAAGCGATGACTAAAGGGGCTAAAGAGTATAAACATGCCTACCGATTATCTTTCGATATGCTGGGTGAAGCCGCATTAACGCAACACGATGCCCTAACTTACTTTCGCCGTTACTCACATGCCATTAGTGAAGTCAGTCGACAATACCCCCATGGCGATGAACGTCCTTCGGTTTCAATTAAACTGTCAGCACTCTATCCTCGCTACGAGGCCAGCAATTATCACAATGTCATGCAAAACATGTATACACAATTGCTGACTTTGCTGCAGCAAGCGCGAGCTTGTGATGTGATGATTACGATTGATGCCGAGGAGTCAGATAGGTTAGAGATCTCGTTGCAATTGTTTGAAAAGCTGCGTCGTAGTGATGAGCTTTTAGGCTGGTCGGGGTTAGGCATCGTCGTTCAAGCCTATGCCAAACGCGCTTTAGCGGTGTTAGGATGGTTAGCCAAATTGGCTCAAGATACACAAACTAGGATCCCTATACGGTTAGTTAAAGGTGCATATTGGGACAGTGAAATAAAGCACTGTCAGCAACTCGGACTGACAGGCTATCCGGTTTATACCCGAAAAGAAGCGACCGATGTGGCTTACTTAGCCTGTGCGAGATTCTTACTATGTTCAACAGTGAATGCGTGGCTCTACCCACAATTCGCCAGTCACAATGCCCACACCATTACCGCAGTGGCTGCTTTTGCAAAGAAAAGCGCTGATTTTGAATTTCAACGCCTATATGGGATGGGTGAAGCACTGTATCGCCATGCCATACAGTCTTTTCAGCGTCCTGTACGCATCTATGCGCCAGTGGGAAACCACCAAGATCTTTTACCTTATTTGGTCAGACGGTTACTAGAAAATGGCGCAAACAGTTCGTTTGTGCATCGCTTAGTTGATATTCGCTATGCGATTGATAGTTTGGTAACACACCCTGTTGATGCTCTGTTGACACATCACACCTTACCGCATCCTGCGATACCGTTGCCACAAGACATCTTTCAGCCAGAGCGAATAAACAGCCGCGGTATTAATTTGCAGGTACATAGTGAATATGTGCAATTGCAGCTGCAGGTGGAAAAATATACGCCACCCTATTGGCAAGCCTCAAATTTGATCAATGGCGACTCACGTCAAGGAGATAAACAAATTGTGCAGACAGCACCGTTTTGCCGTTCAGTTGTTGTCGGACAGGCAACGTTGGCTGATCCTGAGATTGTTCAAGAAGCATTTAACGTGGCAAAAAGCGGCGTTGAACATTGGTCAATAACCAGTGTGGCGCAGCGAGCGGAGTGGTTAGAGGCGTTTGCGCTATCACTGGAGGAGCATCGTGCAGAGTTAATCGCATTATGTCAGTGGGAGGCAGGAAAGACATGGCAAGATTGTGTCGATGAGATACGAGAAGCCGTAGATTTTTGCCGCTATTATGCTCAGCAAGCACGAGCGTTGTTTGAGCAGCAGGCATGGATAGGCAGTGATGGTTTGCCGATAAACGCTCGGCATCAGGCGAAGGGCGTCATACTCTGCATCAGCCCTTGGAACTTTCCGCTGGCTATCTTTGTTGGCCAAGTTTGTGCGGCTCTTGTCGTAGGGAATAGTGTGGTAGCAAAGCCTGCACCACAAACATCCCTGATTGCTCATCGCTGCGTAGAGTTGATGTTCGCGGCTGGATTACCTGTCGATACACTACAACTTGTTTTAGGTGGCGGTGATATCTTTGGTAATGCTTTAATCCAATCCCCTCATTTGAGCGGTGTGGTGTTTACGGGCTCGGTGCCAACGGCGAAATTGATTCAGAAACAGTTAGCACAGCGAGCGTTCCCGGTCATGTTTATTGCTGAAACTGGTGGTCTAAATGCCATGCTGGTTGACAGTACAGCGCTCCCTGAACAAGTTGTACGTGATGTCATTCGTAGTGCATTTGCATCAGCAGGGCAGCGCTGTTCTGCGTTACGGGTTCTATATGTTCAACAAGAGATAGCGCCGCAGATCATCGCATTGATCAAGGGAGCTATATCAGAGTTACAGGTAGGGGATCCTTGCCAATTAGCGACAGATGTTGGGCCAGTTATTGATGCGGCAGCCAAACAGCGTCTTCTTGATCATCTTTCCGAGTTTTCTGAGCAGATCTTGTTTCAATATGATCTTCACTCTAATTGTGCTGAAGGAAGCTTTGTCGCGCCAACATTAGTGCAGTTACAACACATGGCCCAGTTGAAGCATGAACCGTTTGGTCCGGTCTTACATATTATTACCTATGACGCGGCGGAGATCGACACGGTGATCTCGGCAATAAACCAAAGCGGTTATGGGCTAACCTTGGGGCTACATAGTCGTAATACGCAAACGTATGAGGACTTAGAGCAGAAGATAAAGGTAGGAAATAGTTATATCAATCGAGATCAGGTGGGGGCTGTTGTTGGGGTACAACCCTTTGGTGGGCTTGGCTTATCGGGCACTGGTCCCAAGGCAGGAGGGCCGTACTATTTAACCTCGTTTGTTAACTTTGTATTGGAGGAAGATAATGCAGGATGAAGCATGGACAAGTCGCTCAGTAAAAGCACGTTTGGCTCTATTATCTGCTCGAGATGCATTTCCTGACATCTACCCTCTTCTTGAGCAAGATTGCCGTCATGTATTGTGCTCCATGGATGAGGCAATCCCATTATCTGGGCCAACGGGAGAGAGTAATGAACTTTATGTGGAGCCGCGTGGCGCATTTGTGGTGTTTGTTGAACCAAATTTTCCATGGCAAACCGTGTTGCCGATTGTCGTGACACGGCTCTTACTGGCTGGAAATAGCGTTGAAATTGGTAGTGTGGATAACGTCTCGATATTACGTTTTTTTTCAGGCTTGTTAGCGTTACTGCCTGATGGTGTATTGTCTATCAATGAGCGAAATCGTATCAACTTAGACGATGCCGGAGTCGTTTGTTTGGGCGATATTGCCTTTACTGATTGTTTTCGGCAGCAAATTACGCAACGACAAGGGGCAATTATTCCATTGATATGGGTGAACTCAATGGAATCATCCATCATTTCACCCTATGCAGCAATTCAGTGGGTTCATGAGCGAACGAGAACAGTGAATTGTACCGCAATTGGTGGTAATGCGAGTTTATTGGCGTTAAATGAATGAATATTTGATAATATTTCTATTATCAAAGCAATGCTATTTTTTTGCTGTTGTTTGCTTTTGCGACATTATTTACAGTTTGTTGAAGAACAATGGAACTAACAGTTAGGGATAATCATGATTGAAAATAGTTTAGCGATCTCTGCGACCTTTATTGCTTATCTAGTAATGATGCTGTCGATTGGACTTGTTGCCTATCGAAAGACGCACAATAGCAGTGATTACTTTTTAGGGGGAAGAACATTAGGGCCGTGGCCAGCAGCATTGTCGGCAGGCGCATCAGATATGTCCGGTTGGCTGTTGTTGGGGCTTCCCGGTTATGCCTATGCTGCAGGGTATGAAGCGAGCTGGTTAGCCGGGGGGCTTTTGGCGGGTACATGGCTCAATTGGCTGATAAATGCGAAGCGACTGCGCACTTACAGTATTGTGGCAGATGACGCTATTACACTACCAGAATTTTTGTCTCGCCGCTTTAATGATCGCGGTAAGTTGATTCAGGTGATTTCTGCACTGTTTATTCTGTTGTTCTTCTTGTTTTACACCAGCTCAGGTTTGGTTGCGGGCGGAAAGTTGTTTGAAACTGTCTTTGGCTTAGATTATAAAATTGCCGTTATAGTCGGGACCGTCTGCGTGGTCTCATATACCTTGTTTGGTGGTTTCCTTGCCGTTGCTTGGACGGATTTGGTACAAGGTTTACTGATGGCTGCCGCGTTGATGATCGTACCGCTCGTCACGATGGATGGCAGTTTTTCTCAACTAGAAAGTGATCTTTCAGCCATGAACCCAGAGCTGTTGACGGTATTTCGTGATGTGAAAGGGCAACCATTGAGCTGGATTGCGATTGTTTCGTTGGTTGCGTGGGGGCTAGGTTATTTTGGGCAGCCACATATTTTAGCGCGCTTTAAGGCATCGAGAACGAATCGAGAACTGACCACAGCTCGTCGTATTGCAGTGATATGGACAGGGTTATCCATGTTCGGTGCAATGTTGGTTGGCGTGGTGGGGCTACTTTATGTTACCGAGCAAGGCATTGCACTGGATGATGGCGAGCGGATCTTTATGATTTTGGTTAACGCACTTTTCCACCCTGTGATTGCCGGGATATTATTAGCCGCGATTTTGGCGGCAATAATGAGTACGGCTGACTCACAACTTTTAGTGTCATCATCTGCGCTGGCGGAAGACCTTTATAAGCCGTTACTGCGTCCGAATGCATCGACTAGTGAGATTGTCGTTGTTGGTCGTCTTGGGGTGGTTGGGGTCTCGTTGATTGCTTTGCTTTTAGCATTTGACCCAGATAGCAGCGTACTCGGATTAGTTTCTTATGCATGGGCAGGTTTTGGTGCAGCCTTTGGGCCTGTTATTATCTTGAGCCTTTACTGGCGTGGGATGAGTAAACTTGGTGCAGCTGCCGCTATAATTGTCGGTGGTGTTACAGTGGTGTGGTGGAAACAGCAATCCGGTGGCTTGTTTGATTTATATGAGATTGTTCCTGGCTTTATTCTGGCCACACTGACCGCCGTTATTCTTAGTTTAATGGTTCGTCCGGATGAAGAGACCACTTACTTGTTTGATAAATTTGAGACCAAATTAGAAACACTCGAATAACACGATTGTTTGCCATCATTTTATTGCCCCGAGTAGCATAGTTACTCGGGGCATTTTTCTGGTTATCTAACCTGCCAGACGCGGAATTTGCGTCCTTTGATATTGCCGCTTTCTAATTTTCTCAATGCAGCGTTGACGACCTGTTTATCAACAGCAACATAAGCGCAAAAATCAAACAGGTTTATCTTGCCGACTTGTTTACCCGTAATGCCATTAGCACCAGTTAGTGCGCCAAGAATATCACCTGCTCTCACTTTTTGTTTCTTTCCGCCATCAATGCGCAGTGTGGTCATCTGTGGTTTCACTGGGCGTGCATCTACAGGGCTAGCAGGCAGAGGCTTTGGTTCGAATTGTTGCTGGGTGTAGTCTTCTAATGCAATAAGCTTTTGTACATCTCTGTCGGTAATTAGGCTGCAAGCAATCCCTTGTTGCCCGCCTCGACCCGTACGCCCTACGCGGTGAACATGTACCTCTGGATCGAACGATAATTGGTAGTTAATCACCATATCGAGTTCATCAATATCCAGACCACGAGCTGCAACGTCGGTCGCAATCAATATCGAGACACTCTTATTCGAAAATCTCACTAAGGTTTGGTCACGCTCACGCTGCTCAAGATCACCATTAATTTCAATCGCGCTAAAGCCATCGAGCAGCAACTCATCGGCAATCTCGACGGTTTCAGCTTTGGTATTACAAAATACCACGCATGAACGAGGCTGGTGTTGCAGTAGAAGGGTTTTTAACGCATTAATGCGCTCGGCATGGTCGCGCACTTGGTAAAAGTGTTGTGAAATTGTACTGTCATCATGTTGCTCAGCGACTTCCACTTTAATCGGCGAGTGCATAACTTGACGAGCAATACTTTCAATCTCACGCGGGAATGTCGCACTAAAAAGTAATGTCTGACGTTGCTTTGGTGCATAGTCGAGAACCGCATCAATGGCAGACTGAAAGCCCATTTCGAGCATACGGTCAGCTTCATCAAGCACTAGCGTATTTAGCTCAGAGAGATCAATACGACCTTTAGTTAGATGGTCTTCAATCCGCCCTGGCGTGCCGACAATAATGTGCGCACCATGTTCTAATGACCCAATTTGAGGGCCAAATGGAACGCCGCCACAGAGGGTGAGGACTTTAATGTTGTGAATTTGTCTGGCGAGTTTTCGGATTTCTTTCGCAACTTGATCAGCCAGCTCTCTTGTTGGGCACAGCACCATTGCTTGTATTCTGAAACGTTCAACATTCAGATTGTGCAACATCCCCAAACCGAAGGCCGCAGTTTTACCTGAGCCTGTTTTTGCCTGAGCGATAACATCCTTTTTATCTAAAATCAGTGGCAAAGACTTTGCCTGAATGGGGGTCATCGTCGTGTAGTTTAAAGAGGTTAGGTTATCAACCAATTCACCACGCAGCGGTAAGGAAGAAAATGGGGTACTCAATGGAATTTCCTGTCTAGAAAGCGAACTTGTGGATCAAGTTCTAATAATGACGCTATTGTAGCATTGTCACCGTCTAGAGGCAGAGATATTCGTGAAAGATTGTTTCGCGGCGAATCATGGACACAGTGATTCGCCGCAATCGTAGGCATTGTTATGCCATAGGAAGATTATTGAGTGGCAGTCTTGCTAGCATTTAGCTGCTTGCGTTTACTTGCTGCTGCGGTAAAGACAACATCTGTCGAGCTATTCAGCGCTGTTTCAGCGGAGTCTTGTATCACACCAATGATAAAGCCAACAGCAACCACTTGCATCGCGACATCGTTGGAAATGCCAAATAAGCTACAAGCGAGTGGAATAAGAAGGAGTGATCCGCCTGCCACGCCAGATGCACCACAGGCAGAAATTGCCGCAACCACACTTAACAAGACCGCGGTGGGTAGATCGACTGCAATACCCAAGGTGTGTACGGCGGCCAATGTCAGTACGGTAATCGTAATTGCCGCACCTGCCATATTAATGGTCGCACCGAGAGGAATAGAAACAGAGTAGGTATCTTCATCTAGCTCAAGCTTTTTACACAACGCCATATTCACCGGAATGTTAGCAGCACTGCTACGCGTGAAGAAAGCCGTAACACCACTTTCACGTAGGCAAGTGAGTACCAATGGATAGGGGTTCTCTTTGGTAAGAATATAAACAATCAGTGGGTTAACGACCAAAGCAATAAATAGCATCGCGCTAAGAAGAACGATAACCAGTTGCGAATAACCAGCTAGTGCACTAAAGCCTGTTTCAGCGATAGTGTTGGCAACTAAGCCAAAAATACCAATCGGGGCTAAGCGAATAACATAGCGAACAACAACGGTAACACCATTAGAGATGTCGGTTAATACGTTCTTAGTCGCATCACTGGCTTTATGTAGTGCTAGACCCAAGGCAATAGCCCAGACCAGAATGCCAACAAAGTTCGCGCTCATTAGTGCATTAACCGGATTATCTACCATCTTGAAAAGTAGTGTATTTAAAACTTCGCCAATGCCTTCTGGTGGATTGGCGCTGGCACTACTGGTCACCAAGGTTAATTCGGTTGGAAAGATAAAGCTGAGTGAAACAGCGGTAAACGCGGCCGCTAACGTCCCAAATAGATAAAGGCCGATAATGGGTTTCATGTTTCCATGTTGGCCTTTCTTTTGATTCGCAATCGATGCTGCGACCAAGACAAAAACAAGAATAGGCGCGATCGCTTTCAGTGCGCTAACGAACAAACCACCTAAAAGCCCAGCAGAGTGTGCAGCAGAAGGAGAAATAAGGGCGAGTATAATACCGGCAATGATACCGAGAGCAATCTGTTTAACTAAACTGCCTCCAAGTATCTGTTTCATTAGAGAGTTATTTCCATTCATAATTTATCCTGTTGTTTGTTTGCATTATGGTTAGTAGTAAATGTTGTTCTTATGCTCTCTTTTTAACAGAATATGTCGAATGGATCCACTATTGTGACCGTATGTGTCGTGACCGCACAGGTAATGTTGTCTTTTTGTGTTTTGCTGGTGGTGGGCATCGATTTCTTGATATTTTACAGAGATATACCTTCAGTAGTGTTACTATTCCATTTAAGCTATAGGTTACGAAGGTCGATGAAATGTATAACTTGGGGTCTGGGTTTTAGGTTAGGCGATGATAAATATAATGATAGGCATAGCGTTTATTCTGGTTCCCTTGGCTATTTTTATTTGGATGGTTAGCCACTTATCTTATGCTCATCGCGCGAAAGCCAAACAGAAAAGAGAGCAAGACGTACAATATCGCTTAGTATTAGAGCGAGCTAAGTTGTCTGAGCGAAAAGAGCGATTAGCGAAAGCGAATGAAGGCCATGTTCCTACCTTGTTATCATTGGCGAAAGAGTGTGAATTGGTCAATATAAGGGATGCCATTCATTGGTACTCGATTGCCGCAGATAAACATAATGAGATTGCCCAGCGGGCGTTAATTCGTCTTCACCGCGAAGATATTGACGACCCCTGCGGAACGGAAAAATCAGAATACTGGACAGCTGTGGTCGGGGCACGTCAAGGTGAACCTGATCAACTTTATGCGCTTGGTGAGTGCTATTTGCACGGTAAAGGGGTAGAGAGCGACCCCGAAAAAGCGCTCGACAATATCACTCAAGCGGCTGAGAAAGGAAGTACAGTAGCGCAAACTTACTTGGGAAGTCACTTTACCGAGTTTGATCCGACACGGGCATTTATGTGGTGGAGTCGAGCTGCCATTAATAACCACCTTCAGGCGCAAAAGCAAACCGCGCTTTGCTATCAGACAGGCCAAGGAACAGAGGTTAACCGACAAAAAGCGATCTATTGGATTGAACGTGCAGCGGAGCAAGGGGATTGTGAAGCGCAATATTTGGCGGCAAAGCTTCATAATAGCGGAAAGGCCAACGATGCAGCGGTCGCATATACCTGGTTTTCGATTGCTGTTGCTAATGGGTATGCAGACGCGAGGCAAGAGCGAGATGAAATGGTACCGCTGATAGGGCTTGAAACCTTGCTCAGTGTACAAGCCATTGCCAAAACCATCTTTACAAAATTAAAGCAGACACCTTATACACCCCATTGCGCGATTGATTTGCTGAATCGCGTCTATCGTAGGGAGACATATTCACCAAGCGAGGAAGAGCTAGAAATGTTATATCTCGACGACATAGACTATCTTCAAGAGCCAACCTCTGCACCAAAAGGTGATAATTTAGAAAGGCTATTGAGTGAATTTGTTGAGCCTAATCTGACACCTAGTTTTGAAGAAAAAATTTACTAGTTTAAAAAGGCAGAGTTATTACTCGAGTGATCCTGCTTGTTTATACTTGCAGCCATTGAGCCAGTTGCGGCATTGATTCAACCGTGGTGACTAAAGGGTGCTTAATGGGCTTATTATTCACTCGCTGCGGACGAAAATAGATGCTGCGCATATTTGCATTAATGCCTGCTGAAATACCTGGAATAGTATCGTCTACAAAAAGACATTCATTGACACTGTATCCCATCTGCATTGCAGCATAATGTAAAAGATCGGGTTCTGGTTTCCACACTTGAATTTCAAACGCGCTAAACAGGCGGTCTTGAAAAAAGGGCAGTAATTTTGTCAGACCGAGCGTATGGGTCATTTTTTTAACTGGGCCATTAGATGCGACACAAACATCAATGCCTTGTTGTTGCAGCGCAGAAAGAAGCTGTGGGGTGCCGGGAATAGGCTGTAATTCGGCGTTGAATGCTGTTTCACACGCTTTACGGTACATCGGTTCAAGAATTTCCAAACTCACATCAAGGCCACATTTTTCGCGTGTTTCGAGCAGAATGTCACTGAGTTTTCCACCTTGAAACCTATTCATACACTCATCTAAATCAAGCTGGCAACCGAAATGAGCGAACACATCGACGAGAGCACGTTGGCATAGACGCTCGCTATCAACGAGCGTGCCATCACAATCAAAAATAATGCATTTAATAGATGAGTTGGTCATGTGTATGCCTTGCTGTGTCACGATTTCACTTACTTGCTATTTAGCATGGTGGCTAAACGGTTATACGCGCAAGTAACAGTTTTTCCTTTTGCAACGTCGACGATGTTTTTAATGTAAGGATACACGGAGAACGCGAGAGGGATCACAGCGCGTATTATGCATCAAAATTATTAAAAAATAGTTGAATGATTGAATAAAACTATACGCACATAGTGGAATATTATCGGCGGCGAAAATTGATCTAAACCATTTAACATTCAAATTTGTGTCACGTTTTTTTATTTCTAGTTTAATTTTTCAAAAAAAATTGAGTAGAATGTACGGCAGATAGTATGCACTACGATTGACGTTGCTCCACATCTCATCATTTTACACGCTATCCTTTTTTGAGGTGTTTATACCTCATTAGTATTCTACACAACGCTTGGATGTATCATGAACAACTCATTGGTTCTTGTTTTAAACTCGGGAAGCTCTTCGCTTAAATTTGCTTTGATTGATGCCGCTAGCGGTGACGCATTGCTGACAGGTTTAGGTGAATGTTTTGGTCTGCCAGAAGCTTCTATTGGCTGGAAATATGACGGTCAGAAGTCAGAGGAAATGATCAATGCGTCTGACAATCATCACCAGCATGCGATTAACCGTATTGTAAAGCTAGTTGATGAACTTGGCTTTACTGAGCAGTTGGTTGCTGTAGGACACCGTGTTGTGCATGGCGGTGAGAAATTTACATCGACAGTACAAATCGATGATTCTGTCTTGGAAGAAATTGAAAGCCTTGCCGACCTTGCGCCGCTACATAACCCTGCGGGTGCGAAAGGTATTCGTGCAGCAATGAGTGCTTTCCCTGCATTGCCTCAGTTTGCTGTGTTTGACACTGCATTCCACCAAACAATGCCACCAAAGGCTTATACCGGTGGCGTCGCGAGTGAACTGTATACCGAATACGGTATTCGCCGTTATGGCTTCCATGGCACAAGCCATTATTTTGTAAGCCGTGAAGCTGCAAAAATGATCAATAAGCCAATTGAAGAAGGCAATTTTATTTCAGTCCACTTAGGTAATGGTGCATCGGTATGTGCTGTTCGTAATGGCGAAAGTGTTGACACTTCAATGGGCTTTACTCCTCTTGCTGGCCTAATGATGGGAACGCGTAGTGGTGACCTTGACCCAGGCGTGATTGAGTTCTTGCTGAAAAAAGGCTGGAGCCAAGATAAGATTTTCGACACCTTAAACAAAAAATCTGGTTTCCTTGGCGTTTCAGGCCTAACGAGTGATGCTCGTGGCATTTTAGAAGCGATGGAACAAGGGCATGAAGGTGCGAAACTGGCATTTGAAGTCTTCACTTACCGTGTGGCGAAGTACATTGGTTCTTACATGGTGGCATTAGGCGATATCGATGGCGTTATCTTCACTGGTGGTATTGGCGAAAACTCACTGCCAATTCGTCGCGAAATTTTGAGCTATTTGAAAGTGTTTGGTTTTGTTGAAGATCAACAAGGTAATGAAGCAGCACGTTTTGGTGCTGCTGGTGTGATTGCGAAGTCGGAAATGCTTGATGCTCAAGTCATGGTGATCCCAACCAATGAAGAATTCGTTATTGCTCAACAGTCGGTTGCTTTGCTGTAATCAGTCTATATAGAACAATGAAAAGTGAGCCCAAGTGGCTCACTTTTTTTGTCTGGAATAAAGGCGTTCAAAATTTGGAATGTTCTGCTCCCAAACGGGTGAGTCCTCCCCAATAATCGACATTAAAACATCAATAAATAACTTGGTTTTTATTGGCGCATCTCGGTGCGGGTACACCGCATAAAAGGTACCAAAATCCTCAATATTCAAATGCGTCATGATGGGTATTAACTTACCTTCAATAATTTCATTTTCGATCATCTGAGCGGTAACCACGGCAAGTGTATTTCCTGCCATCGCGCTTTTCACCACCATTTCAACATCATTTATTTCTTAGAGCGTGCGAAAGAGCAAAAAACAGCAAGTATTATCTCGGCATTTCTAAAGCATGGAGGACAAACAGAGCGCGAAGCAAAAGAGGTAGACGTAAGCCAAGCATTAGCGTAATCACCCACAACACGGCAGCAGCAATGCCCACGCGTAGAGTCACTATGGTTAATGGCGGAAGATCATTGACCGCAATGCCGACGAAAAAGAACGAGCAGAATAATTTAAATTATTCAGCCAGAATCGGATAGCGAGAACACACTAAGTGTGGTGAGATAGTGGAGTAACTATTTAAGTGTGAGTGCTGCCATGTTGACGCTATCTGAAAGTGAGATGAAAAATGCCATCGCGCAACGAGATCCTGCCTTCGACGGTCGGTTCTATTATGGCGTTATCACCACAGGGATTTTTTGTATACCCTCTTGTTCGACGAAGGCAGCCCGTCCGGAAAACTTACGGCTTTTCGCTGATATTGAATCGGCGATGCAAGCGGGCTTTCGGCCTTGTAAACGTTGTTGCCCTGCGGGAAGGGATACGCGAACACAAGCATTGGTAGGCGTGGTTCGTTATATCGAGCAGCACGCGGACGAAAAAATGACCCTTGCTCTGCTTGCCGAGATAGCTGATTTATCGCCATCTCGACTACAAAAAGTGTTTAAACAGGTCTTTGGTGTCTCCCCTAAGCATTATCAGGATGCGGTGCGAATGCGAACCTTTAAGCGTGCGCTAAAAGCTGGCGAGGGGGTGACTGAGGCGATTTACTCTTCTGGTTTTGGCTCAATAAGCCGGGTTTATGGTGAAGCGACACGAAATATAGGCATGACACCAAAAGCGTATCGGGCGGGCGGAGAGGGTGAAGTCATCTATTATGCTTGCCGAGAAACGGCATTAGGACACATGATCATGGCTGCGACGGAAAAAGGGGTCTGTTCGGTTCAGTTTGATGATGATGAAAGCGTACTGGTGCCTATGTTGTCGCATGAATTTCCCAATGCTGAGTTGGTGCTCTCTGCGTCGCAGGATTCGCCAGATCTAGACAATTGGATGGAGGCTCTAGATCAACATGTTAGTCAGGGCGCACCGCGGCCTGATATCCCGCTTGATATCAGGGGAACTGTGTTCCAAATGAAAGTGTGGCGCTTCTTACTCAGCATTAAAGAGGGGGATGTCATGACATATGGTGAGGTCGCCGCGCACATAGATAGCCCCAAAGCGGTGCGAGCCGTTGGCACTGCATGTGGAAAGAACCGTATTGGGGTGCTCGTGCCCTGTCACCGAGTATTAAGGAGTGATGGCACGTTGGGAGGCTATCGCTGGGGGCTAGAGCGTAAACGCACATTGCTGGATAAAGAAAGGATAAGAAAAGGCAAAGAATAGGCTATTGCTGGTTATCTAATCTAACAATCGCGGGATTCAGCCTGTCAGTATTCAAGTTACGCTGCAATCAGATTCGGCAAGTTGCTCTAACTTACTTTTGCCCCATTCGGTGTTAAAGCAATTACTCAGTGGTAGGTTGTGCTATTGAAATCACGGTACTTTTCCTTATATTAAGTAGCAGAAAAGCCATGACAGAAAACTTCCACTACTTACCCACTACAGATCCCTCGGCACGTCAGTTTGTGCTTGAGGAGAAGAAGGGTGGGAGTTGTGCATGTAAAGTTCGAAACCCATCAGGAAAGTGCTGCTTGGCAGACTTCCCCATAGGTCACAACACATAGGCTTTCGTTGTGGTAGTAAAAATAATCGGACGTCCCCAAGAACATGTTGCACATTTTACTTGTTTTCGAAAAGTTAAATAATCGCATAAGCTATTTTTGTAAGGTAAGATATGAATATCATTAATAACACTCCCCCTCCTAGGCGATGTATGCTGTAAGCCGATTGCTCCTTATTCGATAATTGCGACTTAAGTAAGGGAGCAGCAAACATGCCACCTAACACTGCTGTTAAAAGAATCATGTAAGGAATATCTCGGCTAAAAACTAGCTCTGGAATGATTAGCTCTTTACCTACTATCGAAGGTATAGCGATTACACCCAATAAATTGAAAATATTCGAGCCTATTACAGTTGCAAATACAATGTCATACATTCCTTTGCGTGCACCTGCAATCGCCGCTGCTAACTCTGGCAAGCTAGTTCCAAATGCTATGATAGTTAACCCAATCGTGAGTTCGCTTAAACCCGCAAGTTGCGCTAAATGAACGGCTCCCCATACCATCATTCTCGATGAGGTTAATAACAGTATTAGCATTACTAGGCTTTCCCTAGCTGCTCGACTTTTAGTTAATGGCAAAAGGTCTAGCTCATCTTGAGATATCTCGCCTTGCCTTACGGATTTTGCCAAGTAGAAGCAGTATATGGTCAGCAGAGTCACCAATAAAAGACCGTCTAACATACTTAACTTACCTGTAGACATCAGTGCGATGCAGATTAGCATTGAGCCAGCTAGTATTGGATACTCTTTTTTTATAAAGCGTTTATTAGCGTGGATGGGAGCTATTAACACAGCTGCAGAAAGAACAAGGCCAACATTAATAATATTTGAACCAATACCATTACCGATGGCCAATTCCCCAGCATTATTGAAAGCCGCAACGGCAGATACAAGTAATTCAGGGGCTGAAGTGCCAAAAGCAACAACAGTCATACCTATAAAAATCAGAGATATATTACAGTGTTTGGCAAAGGTTGCCGATGCTGAGATAAGCCTATCTGCGCTGAATGACAGAATGACGAAGCCAAATGATAATACTAAAGATGGTAGTAAAAAAGTGGTCATAAACTTGTTTATGGGAGGGCTTATAAAACACGAACAACCCCACACTTAGCCCTCGCATTAAAGTGTGTAAGTTGCTCGAGTCTCGCTGGGTAGATACAAAAGTATCACTGGTTACACCATGACGTGTGGTCAAATGTGTTGATGCAACCTTTTGCAATGCAGGCAAAGCAAAATAGCTACTCCCTCAAACTGGCGCTGAATATAACATATAGGGTTGAAAAAGCAATTTTGGATATGAGGGTGATCTGTACCATCCATACTAGCCACTACACCAACCAACTTTTCTATACTTGTAATTATTCATGAAATGCTAATTTAGCAAATCCACTGAAACAGAATTGTCCAAAGGTGAGCCACAATGGCTCACCAGCGAATTGTGATCACCAGCGAAGCTTCTCTTAGCCAAGAATGCGTTTTACTGCCGCAATAAAAGTATCAATATCGCTGTCGCTGATATCGAGGTGAGTAACCAATCGCATTGGTGTGCCTGGGGTGACAATAATCTTTTCTTTACTTAATTCCGTCGCGAGTTTTAGTTGATCAACAGCGTCGTCCCAACGCACAAAGACCATATTGGTACTGACATTATCCGGGTTAACTTGGCAATAAGGCAGTTCAGCAAGGTGTATTGCGAGCTTTCTTGCATTGGCATGATCTTGCGCCAATCGCTCTATATTGTTGGTGAGTGCATACTTACCCGCAGCAGCCAAAATACCGGCTTGTCGCATTCCGCCGCCTAGCACTTTTCGCCAGCGCCGCGCTTGTTTAATCAGCGATGGTGAGCCTAAGAGTAGTGACCCAACGGGTGCGCCAAGGCCTTTTGACAGGCAGATGGTCATGGAATCGAAGTGTTGGCTGATTTCGACAATATCGACATTTGCAGCGACAGAGGCGTTATAGACGCGCGCGCCATCAAGATGAAGTGACAGCTTGTGGCTGGTGGCAAACTGGCGGGCTTGCTTCAGATATTCCAGTGGAAGCACTTTGCCATTGATGGTGTTTTCTAGGCTTAGCAGGCGAGTCTGGGCAAAATGGATGTCGTCGGGTTTGATGGCGGCAGCGAGCTTTTTAAAGCAGAGCGTGCCGTCTTTTTCATTCTCGATCGGTTGCGGCTGAATTGAGCCTAAAATGGCGGCGCCGCCCCCTTCATAGCGATAATTGTGTGCTTGCTGCCCGCACAGGTACTCGTCGCCACGTTGGCAGTGAGCCATCAGTGCCAATAGGTTGGCTTGTGTCCCAGAAGAGCAAAAAATCGCACTTTCGAATCCGTGACGCTGTGCAGCCCATTGCTCAAGCTCATTTACGCAGGGATCATCGCCATACACATCATCTCCTACACTGGCGTTTGCCATGTGTTCGCGCATCGTTGCGCAGGGCTGGGTAACAGTGTCAGAGCGAAAATCGATAGTCATTTCATCATTCCTTATAGAGATGCGTTGCTAACGCATCATGGCATTTTGTCCGTTAGGTCACAATTCTCTTTCACTAACTTCGAAAAAAAAGAGTGGGTTTAGGCTGCTTTTCTCTTACTTTGTTGTACTGAATTGCTCAATGAGAAAATCAATCAACATTCTTACCTTGGGTGAAAGGTGGCGGTTGGCCGGATAGAGTGCCCATATTCCTTCTTTGTCATCACGGTATTGCGGCATGACTTCGATTAGGGTGCCGGCATTGAGGTGCGGATTAACGTAGTAACCAGGTAGCTGGACTAAACCGATGCCTCGGATGGCTGCGTCAAGCAGGGCGGGTCCGCTGTTGCAGCGCATTTTTCCCTGTACGCGTACAGAGCGACTTCGGCCTTGTTCTTTAAAGCGCCAATGATCTTGCGAACCAATTAAACACTGATGCTGGGTGAGTTCACTGAGAGAGTAGGGCTCGCCGTGCTGTGCGATATAGCCTGGGCTTGCACAGACATATAATTGCCTTTCACTTAGTCGGCGCGCCATTAGCCCTGAGTCTTCTAGCTTGCCGAGGCGGATCGCAAGATCCAGCCCTTGCTCTATTAAGTCGAGTTTTTGGTTGGTGAGTACCAAATCGAGTTCGAGTTGTGGATGGAGAAGCATAAAGCTGGTGATCAGCGGAGCCAGTTGCTGTTCACCGTATGTCACCGGTGCAGTAATGCGCAGTAGCCCTTTAGGACTAGATTGCATCTGGTGGATGGCAAACTCGGCATTCTCAAGCCCTTCGACCAAAGGGCGGCAGTGCTCATAATAGAGCTGACCAGCTTCAGTGAGCGAGACTTTTCGTGTTGTGCGATGCAGTAATTTAACCGCGAGACGGTTTTCTAAACTTGATACGCGACGACTAATTTGCGCGACAGAGGTTGCTAGCTTTGTTGCGGCACGGGTAAAGCTGTTGGTTTCTGCAACGGCAACAAATTCACTGATCCCTTCCCAATGTGACATAGGTACTTTGGTTCCTGTTAATACTTATTATTACATTATAGTAAAAATGATTTTCATTTTCTGGGGATTATCACAACTGAGTAATTCTCTATACTGCACGCCATACAATGACAGCCCGCAAGACGCCTTAGCGAGAGTGTTGGCATCGGCGGGAACTTTGAGCCTTAAAGAGGAAAGAATAATGACTGATAAATTCATTAAATCACGTGCGGCGGTGGCTTGGGGTCCAAACCAACCACTAAAAATGGAAGAAGTGGACGTCATGTTGCCACGTAAAGGCGAAGTGCTGGTACGTATTGTTGCAACGGGCGTTTGTCATACTGATGCATTTACTCTTTCTGGCGACGATCCAGAAGGCATTTTCCCATCTATCTTAGGCCATGAAGGTGGCGGTATTGTTGAAATGGTGGGTGAAGGCGTAACCAGCGTAGAAGTCGGTGACCACGTTATTCCACTGTATACCGCTGAATGTGGGAAATGTAAGTTCTGTTTGTCAGGTAAAACCAACCTTTGCCAAGCCGTTCGAGAAACACAAGGCAAAGGCTTAATGCCTGACGGAACGACCCGCTTTTATAAAGATGGTCAGCCGATCTACCACTATATGGGGTGTTCGACGTTTTCTGAGTACACTGTACTGCCAGAAATCTCCTTAGCCAAAGTTAATAAAGAAGCGCCACTTGAAGAAGTTTGTCTGCTTGGTTGTGGTGTTACAACAGGCATGGGTGCGGTATTAAATACGGCGAAAGTACAGCAAGGCGATACTGTGGCCATCTTCGGCTTAGGCGGTATTGGCTTATCAGCCATTATTGGTGCACGCATGGCTGGTGCTAGCCGTATTATTGGTATTGATATCAATGAAAGTAAGTTCGAGTTAGCTCGTCAATTAGGTGCGACCGATTGCATTAATCCGCAGAGCTTTGACAAGCCGATTCAAGAAGTGATTGTTGAGATGACCGATGGTGGCGTTGACTTCTCATTTGAGTGTATTGGCAACGTAAACGTGATGCGCCAAGCATTGGAGTGCTGCCATAAAGGTTGGGGCGAATCGGTCATCATTGGTGTGGCTGGCGCAGGGCAAGAGATCTCAACACGTCCATTCCAGTTAGTGACTGGCCGAGTATGGCGTGGAAGTGCTTTCGGTGGTGTTAAAGGCCGCTCTGAGCTGCCTGAGATCGTTGATCGCTACATGGCGGGTGAATTTGGTTTGCAGGAGTTTATTACTCACACCATGTCACTTGAAGAGATCAACGACGCATTTGAGTTAATGCATAAAGGCGAGAGCATCCGTACTGTTATCCATATGGACAAGTAGTCGCTCACTAGCTAAACCTAAATGACGTACATCCCTCGTTGACAAGGGGCCCATTAGGGCCTCTTTTTTAAACGGTGATCATCACCATGTCGGAGAGTTATATGATTGAGTCTATCAGCAAATCTAAAGTGTTTGGCGGTTGGCATAAACAGTATCAACACATGTCGGCGACGCTAAATAGCTCGATGCGATTTGCTATTTATTTACCCCCTGAGGCCAGCTTCGATAACCCGGTGCCAGTCATGTATTGGTTATCGGGTTTGACCTGTACGGATGAAAATTTCATGCAAAAAGCGGGAGCTTTTCGTGTTGCCGCTGAGTTGGGAATCGCCATTGTCGCGCCAGATACTAGCCCTCGCGGCGACGCTGTGGCTAACGATGAGGCCTATGATCTCGGCCAAGGCGCTGGCTTTTATGTTAATGCGACACAGGCTCCTTGGAAAGCCCATTATCAAATGTATGATTATGTGGTCTCGGAATTGCCGGCATTGATTGAAGAGCACTTTCCTGTTACGGCCATAAAGTCAATTGCAGGGCACAGTATGGGCGGACATGGCGCATTGGTGATCGGCTTAAGAAACCCAGCGAATTACCAGTCTATATCTGCATTTAGTCCTATTAGCCACCCAAGTGTGGTGCCATGGGGACAGAAAGCGCTGACCCATTATTTAGGGGCAAATACCGATGCATGGCAGCAATACGATGCCACCTTATTGCTAAACAGTGGTAAGGCTACACGCCCAATGCTGGTGGATGTGGGTGAAGCTGATCCGTTCTTAGATGAGCAGCTAAAACCAGAACTACTTGCACAGGCGGCTGCGAGTCATGATTCGCCGCTGCAACTAAGAATGCATGCAGGTTATGATCATAGCTACTTCTTTATCTCGAGCTTTATCGATGATCACCTTCGCTTTCATGCTCGCTATCTATTACAGAGCTAAAGCTCTTGCAGGATTCTATCGTATAAAAATGGCGTCAGTTCTTTACTGGCGCTTTTTTTTGGGTTGTCGATTAAGAGCAAAGTCGATTCTTGCCCAGTAATATCGGCTGTAGCCAATAAAAACCCAAATCACCAAGCCCGTTGCTAGCAACACTTCTACCTGCCCCATGTAACTGAGCCAATCCCAGTGAGCATAGTGCTGAGATAACCACACCGAGGTTCTCTCTGTGGCCACTGCGCCAATAACGGAAGGAAAGGTAATCGCAGCAATCGACGGGTGAAAGGGTTGACGGAGCAAGTACGGATAACACAGATAGATAAATACCGTCATGGTGTAGCTTATCCCTGCTAAAGCCCCTGTCAATATCGGGTCTGGATCGGAAAAATTTTGCATGTAAGCCGCAAGCGCTAAGTTTACAGGGGCCGCCATAATCGCCAATGTTGGGCGAGCGGCTTTAGGTAAGCGGCTCGCAAAACAAAGTCGGTAAAGGATAATCGGTAAAATAATGAAATAGAGGGCGATACAGATATGTGCCATCGTTAATGCAAATTCTGTATAGCCCAATTGTGGCCCAGCCAGTGTGCCGCTAATCGCGCCCACCGGATATAAAAACCAGCTAGGGACAATGTTGGTGAGCTTAA
The DNA here is from genome assembly GCF_047250365.1 of Thaumasiovibrio clandestinus. Lineage (NCBI taxonomy): Bacteria > Pseudomonadati > Pseudomonadota > Gammaproteobacteria > Vibrionales > Vibrionaceae > Thaumasiovibrio > Thaumasiovibrio clandestinus. The sequence continues at coordinate 113,759 of NZ_JBLBVL010000007.1, read as the reverse complement.
ATCGTCTGAATTGATGATAGAAAAAAATCAGCATAAAACTATAGTGCATTGTCATGGAGGGATACCATAACCAACGCGCTTGCGTGCCATACACGCCAGATAAATAATCGGATAAGACCAGTAACGACATGGTAATGGGCGCCATTAAGCTGCCATAAAGTGGATGCTTCAGGTCGCGCCATAGCTGGTTCGGCATCACCAAGTATTTGAGGAGTACAGGTGCCAGTAGGCAAGCCCCAAGTGATGTGAATAACGGACGTAAAAGGGCACCATATTCGGGTAAGAATAGCGACCATGCCAATCCAACGCCCATGGTGCCAAGGGCTAAAGCTGCCTGAGCGGTAGGGACGCGACGGACTAAATGTAGAAAATGAGAGAGAATAGCGCTTTTCATTTATACTTATCTGAAATGTAAAGGAAAATATTACCGCGTCGTTAAGTGATGGTCAAAAATTTGTGATGAATGCTGAAAAACAGCAGAAATAAATTTGCCAAAAAGGTAATTCGCGACCATGATTATATTGTAACTTAAATGAGCCATAAAGTTCATCTAGGCTTACGGAGGTTAAGCGTTTCATTGCGTTAATCGTGAGGCTCAGGGTAGGTTACCTTAACAATTTGGTGATACACAGAAAAATAGTGAATGAAGCTATCCCTTATACACGTGCAGCCTGAATGCTAGGCTAGACAACGGCATACTCAACGTAATGAGTGGGATAGCACCCTAGAGAAAGTTCGTTTAACTCAAGCCGCACTTCAACGTGCGGCTTTTCTGTTTTTGGCGAATAAGTAATTGAATTGAACGTCTGTTAATCAACTTGTTTGCATTTGCAGCAGTCGCGCGCTAAATGCTAAAAAAATAGTTTACACCGCTCAGAAGCCCTATTATTATGCGCACCACACGGAGAGATGGCTGAGTGGTTGAAAGCACCGGTCTTGAAAACCGGCATACGTTAATAGCGTATCTAGGGTTCAAATCCCTATCTCTCCGCCACATTCTAAAACGCATTAAGCCCTTGAGTTTCAAGGGCTTTTTCGTATCTGAATATTGCAAACCCTCTATCTTCTCCGATGAGGTGGATCAATGTACCTTTTAAAATCTACAAACGGCTTATATTTTTCTCACGTTTGCACTCCTAAACCCCTTCTAAAGCAGGGCTATCCGTTCGATATAAAAGTCTCGCTCATGACTAAAGACCGTCATGTTGCTATGTCAGCGTAACTTCGATATCGCAGCTTGTATCAAGCAAGCGTTCTTTGCTTGCCAAACTCTGCACCCTATTACTTACAAAGATTTCAAATCCGCGTTTAACCAGCGTATTCAGGCTATCAGAGAGCAGTCTTTCTACATTATCCCGTCTACGCCACTGAGACCAATTCAAAAACCTGTTAGTGCAGAGCCAACTGTTTTCGACGCTGATGTCAATTTTGTGGATGAATTTGAATCTGACCTTCCAGAAGGCATTACTAGCCAAGATGTGCACAGCACTTTTCCGTATCGAGGCAATCTGAAGCTCTCCATTGATAGCAAAAAAGCTTGACGGGTTTATTATTTAACCTGCCATCAACTAGAGTGAGATCCGCCCCAGCAGTTTGGACACGGCGTTAAGTGAGTACAATCACTAACGAGGTGAACTATGACAAACAAGAAAAAAGAACTGCCGCTGAAAATGTAAAATTGAAGCGGCTTCTAGCCGAACAGGCTGAGGAGCTAGAAATCGTAAAAAAAGCCACCTACTTCACCAAGAATCTAAAATAGAACGGTACGAATTTATCCTTGAGCACTTCCTGTATTTCAGCGTTACACGCTTGGCTTCGGTGCTCCAGGTGTCGCGAAGTGGGTTTTATTATTGGTTGAAACATCGCCACAAGACGCCGCCACGTAGAGTTGCCCAGCAAGCACTTGACTCGAAGGTTCATAACGCTTTCAGCGAGAGTAAAGCGCATGATGGTTCGAGGCGCATTCAAAAAGAGTTGGCAGATAATGGTGATGCACACAATATTAAGACGATTTCAGCCAGCATGACCTTAGAGACGTTATGTTCCTTGTAGTTAGCACCATCTCATCTGGATGCGAAGGGTGGTAAGATATTGAATTGTAAGTAAAGATAAACTAGATTGGTTGAGGAAACACAGACCATTTGAACATGGCATTCCACGTCGACATACAATAGCCCATATTTTGCGTTCAGTTGTCGCAGAGTCTTTGCTAGAGGCATAGGCCCTCTGGATTAACGAGCAACGCACGAGTCAACACAAGCCGATCATCGCATTCGATGGAAAAGTGTTGCGTGGCTCATACCGAAATGACAAAAACACAGCGTTACAATTGGTCACTGCCTACGATACTGAACGTGACCTCGTTCTGAGTCAACAGCCTACTGAGAGCAAGAATAGCGAGATCAGCGTTGTATGCCAACTGCTTGATGTTATTAACGTAAAAGGCAGCGTAGACACCTCCTGTTACATAAGCTTTATGTCGCCGATTCACAAATTGTTAGGCCACTATATTCGTCAACATTGGCGTGTTGAAAATAGCCAGCATTACGTTTAGATGTTGTTTAGAGGGTAACTCACGGATCTCGTTAGATGGTACCGTAGAAAATATAGCGTCGTTTAGACGCTTTGTGATGAACATGCTGAAGCAATGTGATTGTGCTGCGCCAAGCCAAAAAGTAAAATTGAAGAAAGCTGGTTGGAACGACGATTATCGTGCTCGAGTCTTCTTTGGGGTATAAATTGATCGAAGTGTGCTTGCCACCTGGCCTTGAGTGCAGACCTTAATGTAGAGAGCAATAATTAAACACTTATGCGGTCACCCTGTTATATTTACTGTGTTGTCAGCCAATATATTGGATAATATGGCAATAGTACATTATTGAAGGAAATATGCGATGAGTAAAAAAATGACCATGGCAGAGATTTCAAGACGGCTTGGGATTTCAACAATGACCGTGTCTCGTTACTTTAATGACGGTTATGTCTCGGCCGAAAATCGCCAAAAAATTGATGCGATCGTCAAAGAAAGTCATTACACCCCTAATATTTTTGCTCGTTCCATTCGTAGCCAATCTAATATTATCGGTTTCGTGGCTCCTCGCATTGAGTCCTATACAACGAGTTTAGTTATTAAAGGGGCGCTGGCTGCTGCCAATGAATCACAAGTACGCATGCTGTTTCACGCCTCAGGGTTTGACCATGAGTCAGAATGCCAAGCTGTGAGAGAGTTTAATGGCTTAAATGCATTGGGCACGATTATTATTGCTTCAAAGCACAGCGTCGAAGAGACTTTTTATCAAACCTTAGACAATGTGTTATTTATTGGCAAAAACACACCCCATCACTGCTGCTTATATTACCCAGATCATGCCGCGATTAAAGCATTAGTATCACAAACCATCACTCAGTTAAAACAGCAGCAGGCACCGCTTGCAGCCGTACATTATATTTATGATGAGCGTATGCTTTCAAGCCGTACTAAATTGATGCAGACAACCATTACTGACACCGTACCTGAGTTGAATTTTTCGTTACAAGCACTGGCCAACTCGGAGCAAAAAAACGGCTACCAAGCCATTCAATTACAGCCCAATAATGTCTATTTTTGTGCCACCGATAATATTGCCATACGTTTATATCGTCGGGCCAAAGAACAGCAATTAAAAATTGGTCATAACTTGTGGATTGTAGGCATGGGAGACTATGACTACAGCGATTTGTTAGTCCCTAGCCTTACTACTGTCGGTTTTAATTATTATCAAGTGGGCTACCAAGCTGTTAAAAAATTGATAAAGCGCGATTTCAGTTCGGTTGAAGGCACATTCGATTTAAAAATGAGAGAGAGCTCACAGTTCCTTTGAAATTACATTGAGTCTAAATAAATTCCATTTAATCTCCTGTGTTAACGATAACACAAGAAGTAGAATTGATGACACGCGCCAATAATATGCACTCAAAACCACTTGCGTGGTGGAAGAAAGCGACCGCCTACCAAATTTATCCCCGTAGTTTTTATGATACAAACCAAGACGGTATTGGTGATATTAAGGGAATCATTGCCAAGCTGGATTATCTAGCTGATTTGGGCGTTGATTTAGTATGGATATGTCCATTTTATGCATCACCGAATGATGATAACGGTTACGATATTAGTGACTATCAAGCCATTCATCCAGACTTTGGAACCCTTGAGGATGTGGATAAATTAATCAATGCTGCTCATGAACGTGGCATTCGCATTATTATGGATTTAGTGATCAACCACACCAGCGATGAGCATCCATGGTTCATCGAGTCTCGAGATAACAAAGATAGCCCTAAGCGTGATTGGTATATTTGGCGTGATGGTTGTGAGCCTACAGCTGAAAAACCGACTTGCGAACCAAATAACTGGGAAAGTATTTTTCATGGAAGTGCATGGGAATATGATAACAAAACTGCACAATATTATTTGCACTTATTTTCTAAAAAACAGCCTGATCTTAACTGGGAAAATCCTGAAGTTAAACAAGCATTATTTAAAATGATTCATTGGTGGTTGGAACGTGGTATTGATGGTTTCCGTGTGGATGCGATTAGCCATATTCAGAAACAAGCTGGTTTACCTTCTTTACCCAATCCAAAGGGTGAAAATTATGTCTCTTCATTTGATTATCACATGAATGTTAAAGGTATTGAGAAGCATCTGTATGAGTTAAAAGAACAGGCGTTTGCGCCCTTTGATATTGTGACAGTTGGTGAGGCAAATGGGGTTACTGCTGACAACGCATTACCTTGGGTTGCCGAAGCTACCGAGCATGATCAAGGTGGTGTTTTTAACATGATTTTTCAGTTTGAACATATGAAACTATGGTCAGAAGAGCAAAGCAACGGGCATTTTGATCTAGTGGAGTTCAAACGCATTTTATCGCGTTGGCAAGATGCATTAGAAGGCAAAGGCTGGAATGCGCTTTATTTAGAGAACCACGATCAAGCTCGTAGTATTGATACCTTTGCTGATCCTGATTATTGGTATGGCAGTGCTACCGCGTTAGCAACGTGTTATTTTTTGATGAAAGGTACTCCGTTTATTTATCAGGGCCAAGAGATCGGCATGGTAAATCATCAGTTTACTTCTCTTAACGACTTTAATGATGTGTCTGCTAGAAATTTAATTCAAAAGTTAACGCAACAAGGGCACAGCGACGAAAATATCTTAGCGTTGTTAAATCAAGTATCCCGTGACCATAGTCGTTTACCAATGCAATGGAGTGGCCAGGACTTTGCCGGTTTTTCCGAGGTGCAACCTTGGTTTTCTGCTAATCAACAGTACGCAGATATCAATGTTGAGCAACAACAGAAAGATCCAAATTCGATTTTGAATTTTTATAAGCAGTTGATTGCTCTACGTAAATCAAATGAAAGCTTAGTGGTTGGCCGCTATCAATTACTGCTACCTAACGATCCTAATATCTATGCTTATCAACGTGTTGCTCAAGATATGACATGGACCATTATTACCAATTTAAGTGCACAAGAGAGCTTCGTTAATATCGACAGTACACTATTAGGGGAGTTAATGCTTGATAACCAAAATATTAATAATGAACACATTCGTTCTGATTTTATAACGACGCAAATAGCCCCCGCTTATGCAGCGTATATATTTGTAAGAAAGCATTAAATTATATTTATGGCAAGGCGTTGATAACGTTTGCCTGTACTTGAATCAAGGAGTTATTTGTGAGTAAGTTACTATCGTTTGATTTTTGGCAACGATTTGGGAAGTCCCTTATCGTTGTTATCGCGGTGATGCCTGCAGCTGGTATCATGATATCACTAGGTAAAGTTGTCGCAATGTATGCGGGTGGTATCGGTGCCATTGAAACACTAGGCGCTATTATGGAAAACATAGGTTGGGGGATCATAGTTAATCTTCACCTATTATTTGCTGTCGCTATTGGTGGCTCATGGGCTAAAGAACGTGCAGGAGGTGCATTTGCCGCTCTGATTGCCTTTATCTTAATCAATCGTATCACTGGGGTTATATTGGGCGTAGATAACGCTATGCTCAGTGATCCAGGGGCGGTTGTGATGAGCTTATTTGGTTCTGAGTTACCTGTCTCTCAATTTTTTACTAATATTTTAGGCGCACCGGCGCTAAATATGGGTGTGTTTATCGGTATTATGTCTGGCTATTTAGGTGCCAACTTATATAACCGTTACTATGATTTCTCTCGGTTACCTGAGGCATTAGCATTTTTCAACGGTAAGCGTTTTGTGCCTTTTATGGTGATTTTCTATTCGGTGTTCATCGCACTTGTTTTATCGATAGTATGGCCTTTAATTCAAGGTGCACTTAATGATTTTGGTCAGTGGATTGCAACCTCTAAAGATACTGCGCCCATCGCGGCTCCTTTCTTGTACGGTACGTTAGAGCGTTTATTATTGCCGTTTGGTTTACATCACACCTTAACCATTCCAATGAATTACACCGAGTTGGGTGGTTCTTACGAGCTTTTGACAGGGGCAAGTGCGGGCTCAAGTGTTTATGGTCAAGATCCATTGTGGCTTGCTTGGGTAAGTGATTTGAATAACCTTAAATTAAGCGATCCGGCAACTTATCAGCATTTATTGGATACTGTGCACCCTGCACGTTTTAAAGCGGGTCAGGTCATTATCGCTGCGTCATCATTGATTGGTATTGGCCTTGCGATGTATCACTGTGTTGATAATGATAAGCGTAAGCAATATAAACCGATGTTTTTATCTGCGTGTCTTGCGGTGTTATTAACCGGCGTGACTGAACCGATTGAATTCATGTTCATGTTTATTGCTCCTGTTTTGTATGTTGCACATGCGCTGTTAACAGGTGTTGCATTTGCATTGGTGGATGTGATGGATCTGCGTGTACATGCCTTTGGTTTGATTGAATTATTCACTCGTATACCGATGATGGTTTCAGCAGGCATCGGTGGTGATTTAATCCGTTTCGCATTGGTTTCTATTGTTTTCTTTGTTGTTAACTACAGCTTATTCCGCTTGCTGATTGTGAAGTTTAAGTTACCAACACCGGGCCGTATGGGTAACTACCTAGATGAAAGTGCAGAAGCCGTATCGGAAGATGAGAAGCTCGACATTATCATTCAGAATTTAGGAGGGCGTGGCAATATTGCTGAGATTGATGCTTGTATGACTCGCTTACGTATTACAGTTAATGATCCGCTATTGGTTGCCGAATATTCGTTATGGAAGCCGACGGGTGCACTTGGAGCTGTGGTTAAAGAACAGGGCGTACAAGTTATTTATGGTCCAGGGGTGGATGTGATTAAATCTAGGTTAATTGAAAAGTTTTCAGCACAACCAGTGTAATCCGTTCTCTATCTTAGATCGAGCAACCTCGAGAAACGCAGCCTTGAAGCTGCGTTTTATCTCAGCAAATTAAATAAGCGAATAATAAATGAAGTTAATGACGCTAAATACCCACAGTTGGCAAGAAGATAAACAGCTAGAAAAGTTGGATATGGTCGCGCAAGCCATTATCGAACAAGGGTGCGATGTGATTGCATTACAAGAAGTTAATCAACATCAAGATAGCCCGGTCGTTGATGACAATATATTAACTAATCACACTGTATTAGCTGATAACTATGGTTATTTATTACAGCAAAAACTTATAGAATACGGTTATCACTACCAACTTACGTGGGATTTCGTTCACCAAAGTTATGAAGTATACCAAGAGGGGCTTGCATTTTTGACGCGACTGCCCATTTTGGAACATGAGGTCATTGACCTAAATGATAACTACGATGTGAGCTTTTGGAAGCATAGGCGATCAGTGCGTATTAAAGTCGCTACTCAACAAGGTGAATTCGATTTTTATAACTGTCATTGTGGGTGGTGGAATGACTCAGATAACCCATTTGAGGATCAGTTCAACCGAATCACGGCAACATTATCAACAGGATTGAGCTTTCTATTAGGTGATTTCAACAACCCAAGCCATATACGCAATGAAGGTTATGATTATGTATTGCAGCGCGGTTTAATTGATTGTTATGAAATGGCAGAAAAAAAAGATGCCGGAATCACTGTGATTAAAAATATTGATGGTTGGGAACAAAATAGCCAGGCGCTACGAATTGATTTGATCCTTAGTAATCAATCGGCGGTGGTAAAGCAGCATCAGGTGATTTTTAATAACGAGTTTTATCCGGTTGTATCGGATCACTTTGGGGTGTTGGTGGAAGTAGAAATTTCTTAATATTTATTAGCTTATCGCAGTTTATATAAATTCTAATACTGACGCTAATCCGGCTAAGTATCTTGTCACTCTTGCTTGTTAAAATAGCGATAGTATACGACTTGACCTTAACGAATATTACTACGCAAAGTCTGACCACCTTATTAAGTTGAATGCGATATATCACATTTGGCATTACTATAAACTATTAAGTATCAGCCCCATGATCCCACGGGGCGAGTATTAATAAGCGAAGTTCTAGGGTAGTAGGAGTCGAGGTCAGCCACTGGTGAATCTTAGCGCAGACCAATCACATACTCAGAGCTTGTATTCTTATCGCCTTCCCCAAAGCGATATCAAGCAAGACGCTGCGTTTTTATCAATATTTAGATTGATTAACTCGCCATAAAAAATGAAAGTTGCTGCATTGAGTTATGAAGGTACGGTACCGATGGATCGTGGCGTATCGGTGAGAGTGATCAAACTTTGTCCTGCGCATTGCGCCAAACTTACCTATCTAACTAGATTATTCGCGCTGGAAAAGGTACAAACGAGAAACATAACAAAATATAAGAGGCGAAAGATCCATGAAGATTGTCGCTGTTACCGCTTGTCCAACAGGGATTGCCCATACCTATATGGCGGCATCTAAATTGCTCAATGCTGCTCAGCAATTGGGTATACAGATGCTGGTAGAGACTCAAGGCGCGATGGGAATTGAAAATCCGCTTAGCAACCAGGATATAGGCAACGCAGATGCCGTTTTGATTGCGTCTGATATTGAGGTTGAACACCGTGCCCGCTTCACTGGCAGCAAGATCCACTGCGTGACTATTGAAGAAGTTTTAATCGATCCCGTTAGTGTGATTAATCGATGTAAATTGCAGCAAGTTTCTGTAGCGTAAGCATAAATGCTTTACCACAGTAATGTCGCACTTAAGTGATAGTCGATAAAGCCGTAGAGAAATAAACCGGTGATCATTGAGTCCTCGAACCATGATCGATTGTGTTCCTGAAGCTCCCTCTTCCCAGAGGGAGCTTTTTTTCTGCGATGATTGGGTTGGTTGCGTTGATGAAGTCACACGAGTCGTGCGTAAGTGGTATAAAATAAATACGCACATGGCGGCATTATTACTATATAATTCGCCACCATATTTTCGTTCGGCATGAGATTACACGTGCAGGTTTTTGCCCTTAACCATCTCGTGTGACTGCGTTGCCGTTTGCTGCAGGAACAAAGAATGTCATTTTCATCACAAAGTTTTTCACCAGAATTAGTGCAGGCACTAACCGAGTGCGGTTATGAAAAACTCACGCCCATTCAGAAGCAAGCCATTCCTCACGCGCGACGTGGTAATGACATTCTGGCTAATGCCCAAACGGGAACAGGTAAAACTGCGGCCTTTTCACTGCCGATTATCCAACAGATACTCGACCAACCAAAGCCGAGAAATCGCTTCAACGTTCGTGCACTTATTTTGGCACCAACTCGCGAGCTGGCTGCGCAGATTGCGAGCAATATTTCTGATTATTGTAAATATACCAATATTCAATCTGCTGCCATTTATGGCGGCACAAAAATGTCGTCGCAAGAGCGTGTGCTTGAAAAAGGCCTTGATATCCTTGTTGCCACGCCGGGCCGGTTGCTTGAGCACATGAGCCTGAATAATGTTTCGTTGGCTAACCTTGAATTCTTAGTGTTTGATGAAGCGGATCGCATGCTCGATATGGGATTCATTTCTGAAATCCGTTCAATCATGGGTGAAGTCCGGACCACGCCGCAAACCATGCTATTTTCAGCAACGTCATCTAGTCAGATGAATACGCTAGCGAATGAGTTATTAAAGAAACCTAAGCGTATTTCGGTGACTCGCGAAAATACGACGGCTGATACGGTGGCACATGTTGTTTATCCAGTTGATGAAGAGCGTAAGCGTGAAATGTTGTCTGAGCTTATTGGTAAGAAAAATTGGCAGCAAGTGCTGGTGTTTGTTAACTATAAGGAAACAGCAAATCAGCTGGTGAATGAGCTAAAGCTTGACGGGATTAAAGCGGTTCTATGCCACGGCGATAAAGCACAAAGTGCACGCCGCCGAGCTCTGGATGAGTTTAAATCTGGTAAGGCACGTGTCATGGTAGCAACCGAAGTGGCTGCGCGAGGCCTAGATATCCAAGGACTTCCTCATGTAGTGAACTACGACATGCCATTCCTTGCTGAAGATTACGTTCACCGCATTGGTCGAACCGGTCGAGCTGGGCAACGCGGTCACGCAGTCTCGTTTGTTAGTCGTGAAGAAGAGCTAACATTAGTACAAATTGAGAACTTAATTGGTCAGCGAATTCATCGTGTTCAATTGGCTGGCTATGAGCCGAAAAGTCGCGATGCGCTTGTGGAGAAGATGAACAGCAAGCCAGAATTTAAAAATCGCAAAGGCCGAACGAATAACCCGAACGACAGTGATCAAGCGTCGGCAGAGCGACGTGCCCGCCTTCGTCGCGCTATTAAAAACAAAGCGACCATTACGTCACTTAAAAAGTAACGTTAAGCACGCACTCTAAGCCGCTGTTTTATAGACAGCGGCTTTTTATTGCCTTTAACTTGGTGAATTCTTCGTAGCACGTCGACTGGTTATACTGTTTGGCGACAACAATGAGAGGATGTATGCAAAAGACCAACAAACTGGCGGAGCGTGTCGCTGCCCTTTTGGGGTTAGACGGGGGTTATACAGTTACGTCGATTCAATCATTGTGGGGTGGCTATGGTGACCTGTGCCGAATTCACTTTGATAACGCTAAACCCGCTTCTGTTATCGTCAAACATATTCAATTGCCTCAACCAAGCCGCCATCCGCGAGGGTGGAATTCGTCGTTGTCTCATCAAAGAAAGCTACGCTCTTATGATGTCGAGCTTACTTGGTATCGAGAGTATGCGCAGCAGTGTCAATCGGCGTTGCCGAGATGCCTGTATGCAGAACACCGCGGGCAAGAGGTGCTATTGATCTTAGAAGATCTGAGCACTAAAGGGTTCCCTCAAACTAATCCGCCAGTCAGCGCAACAGTGATACATACTGTTTTAACATGGTTGGCACATTTTCATGCGCAGTATATGCATCATCTTATATCAGAGCTCTGGTCAACCGGAACCTATTGGCATTTGGCAACGCGCCCGGATGAACTTGCAGCGCTCGCAGACAGCCCACTGAAAAGCGCCGCGAAACAGATTGATACCGTGTTGAGCGAGGCGCCTTTTCAAACCTTGGTGCACGGCGACGCTAAATTGGCCAATTTTTGTTTTACTGAGGATTTATGCTCGGTTGCAGCCGTCGACTTTCAGTACGTTGGGACAGGGTGTGGAATGAAGGACGTTTGCCTCTTCTTCAGCAGTGTTTTTACTTTTACCGAAACGGAGTTGGAGATTGAGGGTTACTTGAATCACTATTTTTCTGCACTAAGGTTGGCATTGGCACACTATCACCCTGACATCAATGGCGCAGCGGTTGAAGAAGCATGGCGCCCATTGTACTTTATTGCCTGGGCGGACTTTCAGCGTTTTGTGAAAGGGTGGTGCCCAGACCACTGGAAGATCAATGCTTACACTGAAAGCGTGACGCGGCGGGCACTGGATATGTTAGCGATTGATGGAAAATGTGGGTAAGATTGCTCGAGTTAAGCCTTGTTTGTTTGAGAAGTAACCACTTGAACTGTTTTATTGCATTCAGGGCTTTACAGTTTTACCAAGCCGCTATATTATGCGTCCCACAACGGAGAGATGGCTGAGTGGTTGAAAGCACCGGTCTTGAAAACCGGCATACGTTAATAGCGTATCTAGGGTTCAAATCCCTATCTCTCCGCCACATTAAGAAAAAAGCCGCTGATAATTCAGCGGCTTTTTTCATATCTAGACCAAGCTAAGTTCCCAATTTGGATTGACTTAGACTATCTATTGAAGGCCTCCTCAAGCATCTACTACACACGCCTATGCTTACCTTAAGTGATACACATGGATGGAAATCCTATTGCTTGCCGGCACAATAAGCTAAGCTTATCGTGGAACTGTTAAGCGCACACTACGCGCTTAATGGTGAGAATAATCGACAAAATAAGAGTAGAGTAACATCACTTGGCTAAAGACTTTTTTTTAAGTATAGATTTAAACTTGTTAAGGACGTTCTCGATATTATTTCAAGAGCTTAATACCAGAAAAGCGGCTGAGCGTCTCTATGTATCACAGCCCGCGATTAGCCAATCTTTACAAAAATTGCGCGCTCAAATTGATGATGAGTTATTTGTAAAAGTACCTAGTGGACTAAAGCCGACCCCATTTGCCATTGAGCTCGCTAAAGATATTGCTCCTTACCTAGATGGCTTATCTAACGTCCTCAATAAAGATCGAACTTTTGATCCGCTTGCGCTTAATTCAACGCTAAGAATTGCGGTGGCTCCAGCTGTGTTGGTCTGCTTATCTGGTTCACTATACAATCACTTTTCCAAAGTAGCACCACACGCGACGCTTGAATTGCTGTCTTGGACAGAAAGCTCAATGAGCAGATTACAAAACGACGAAATTACTTTGGGGGTCACTCTCAAACAAAAGCCAGTGCAGGGCGTTCATATAGAACAAGTGGCCGAACTGGAAGCGAAGGTTATTGTAAATCGTCAACATCCAATTCAAACGGAAACCGTTACACCAAAAGATATGGAGCCCTATCCCATCGCATCAGTGATAACCCCTGGATATAACGACCACTTTATTGAGGCCGCTCTGTTAATGGAAGAGCAAGGCTTGAGCCCTAAAATAGGTTTTCGTTCAGAGTTGGTAATGGCATTGGTTGATGTTGTTGAACAGACTGATTTTTTTATGCCTCATTCAGACCTCTTTCCGATTCATCGTTTTCCATCACTCAAATCAATTACGCCTTTAATTAAAGGCGTTCCATATAAAAATCATATATACGCATACTTTCATATTAAATACCGAGACACGGAGCTGATTAAGTGGTTGGTCGGCGAAGTTCAACACGTTATCGAGCAGGAAAAAAGTAAATAAACGCTTCTCTAATTAATTGGATTTGTGAGGCAATAAGATTTGATTATTAAGGTGTTAAGGTATTTGTATTAGATAAAGCAATATGCATTTAATAAGATGCGTTCATTTCAAGCGGACAATTCACGACAAGGATGTTCGAATCTATACTGAGGTATTAATGAAAACAGCACCGAGCACGCTTATTTTCCTGTCACTTTTTTCTACATCAATATTCGCAAATGGTTTTGAAAGTCAGCATCGTGTAGGCATTGGCTATGCTAGTACGGAAAACCCCAATTGGTTGCAGTATGCAGGGTCAGACTGGGGGGATGGGCTTCGAATTGAATATGGCTATGAGTTTAACCACGTTTTTGGTATCAACTTATCTTATTCTACTAACACGGATAGTCAAAAGCCTAGAGACATAAGCTCTGAGATAGACGGATATAATTTAAAATTTGATACTGATATTGGCCAAAAATTCGACCTTAACGGCTATGCAATAAAACCATATGGAATACTAGGCCTAGCGCGACAGAGAGAAAAAAATATACTAGCCAGTGATAATAATAAACGTAGAGAGTCTTTTAATGATATTAGTTTTATTGTCGGCGCAGGTATTCGGGCTGATATTGGAAACCATATCTACTCAGACTTTAGATTTGATTTCTCGAACTATGATAATACGGATTACAGTACCGTTTCTTGGTCGTTTGGGTATCGCTTCTAGTCTTACGAAAAATTATCGATAAGATGAAAAATGCCACGCACATTTATGTGAGCGGCATTTGGGGATCAGCACTGTTTTGCATTACAGTTAGTAAATTAATACAGTACAGATTGTGCTTTCTCTGAGTCGATGTTGTCTTTAGTCACGTAGACAACACCGGTATCAATGTAAGAAGATACTTTTTCGCCACTGATAATTTGCGAAACCGCTTCAACACCCATGTTACCCATGCCATAAGAAGACTGAACAATCGCACCGTTTAGGACGCCATCACGGATGAACTGTTGGATATCTGCGTTACCGTCAAACGCAACGGCTGCAATTTTGCCAGTGTAACCACGTTGCTGAATTGCGCGAGCCATACCAACTGCGGTGGGCTCGTTAGAGCCAAAAATTCCCACGATATCACTGTTTGACGCTAACACATCAACGGTTTGGTTTAGGGCTGTTACCATATCTGCATTTGAGTAGTATGGGCCGATAACTTCATAACCTGCCGCTTCAATTGTTTCTTGGAAGCCGCCATCACGTTCCATCGCTGAACCAGAGCCTGCGGTGAAACTCATCATGGCCACTTTGCCTTTTTTTCCGTCTAGCAATTTGATCATCTCTTCAGCAGCTAACTTGCCAGCGGCGCGATTATCGGTTGATAGGAATGCTTGGTGATATTTGCCATCATCATTCAAGCCAGAATCAATCAACGCAACTGGAACGCCTTTTTCCCACGCTTTTTTAAGTGCGGGAACCAGAGCGTTTGGGTCTGTTGGTGCAACAACAAGCCCTGCTACACCACGGTTTAGCGCGTTTTGAATCATGTTTACCTGCTCATCCACGGCGGTTTCCGCCGCTGGGCCTTGGAAAGTCACGTTATAGGCAGGAAGCGTTTTAGATGCATCAATCGCCCCCCCTTTTACATTTTGCCAGAAGTTTGAGTTTTCTGTTTTCACCACGACAGCGATTTCTTTTTGTGCAGCGATGGCATCACCTGAGTGCCCAGCAAACATGAACGCGAGACCCAGAGTAGCGATAGTAGCAATTTTATTAACTTTCATATCTTTCACATCCTTCTTGGATTTTGCAGTAGGTTTTTTTACTTTTTTGGTTTGGTGCATACGGTATTGGTCATAGGCGACAGTCGCGATGATGACGCCACCAATGACAACTTGTTGAACAAAGTAGCTTACGCCATTCATATTGAGGCCGTTTCTCAACACACCAATAATGAATGAGCCAATAACGGCGCCGGATACGGTTCCGACTCCGCCCATTAACGAGGTACCCCCCACGACCGCTGACGCGATGGCGTCGAGCTCAGCAGCGACAGAGCCATTCGGCTGTGCTGTGACTAGGCGGCTGGCGATAATCACACCCGCTAAACCAGCAAGGAAGCCAGAGGCGACATAAGCAGCGGTTTTAACTTTGTCGGTGTCGATACCGGATAGGCGAGCCGCCTCTTCATTAGAGCCAATGGCATAGAGGTAACGCCCAAGGCGCATCTTGGTGAGTAGGAAGGCAAAGACGGCAACCACCAGTAGCATCACAATGACGGGGTAAGGGATACCCGCGAATTTCACGATTGGGAATCCATTGTCGCCGATCTCAACCATGCGGAATAACGCACCGTTACCAAGGTAAGAGAAGGATTCTGGCATGCCAGAAACAGGGGCTGCATTGGTAATATATAGCGCCGCACCTCGAGCTATCATCATCATGCCTAAGGTGGCGATGAAAGGGGGGAGGCGAAGTTTAGACACGCATAAGCCACTGAACAAACCGCACAATGCCCCAGTAAGAACGCCGATGGCCATACCAATAGGAACAGGCATGCCAGCGTTGACTGACATCGCAGCGGTAACCCCAGATAATGCCATGACCGAGCCAAGAGAGAGGTCTATTCCTCCGGTTAGGATTGTCAGCATGACACCGATACCAATGATGGTGATCGTTGATGTCTGTAGACCTACCGTCATGAGGTTATCTACGCTAAGAAAGTGTGGGCTAGTAATAGAGAATGCGACGATCAAAGCAAAGAGTCCGCCCAACGATGCTAGTTTCTGAAGCATTTCTTTTTGTTTATCGCTCATCACATTGCCTCCTCATACTGTGGGAACATATTTTTTACTCCTGTTGCATAATGCATTATTTCTTCCTGAGTCGTGGCAGCGGTATCGAGCATGGCTGTCATTACCCCTTCTTTCATAACGATGATCCTGTCGGACATACCTAACACCTCTGGTAGCTCAGACGAAATCATAATGACGCCAATACCTTGCGATGCTAGTTCATCAAGCAATTCGTAGATGGCGTATTTTGCACCAACATCAATACCGCGAGTCGGTTCGTCAAAAATCATGACTTTGGCGTCTCTAAACAGCCATTTACCAATAACAACCTTTTGTTGGTTACCGCCAGACAGGTTGCTGACAAGTTGTTCAACGGTTGGTGTTTTGATATCCATTTTTTTTATGTACTGATTTGCGGCATCGACTTCGGCTTGTTTGGAGATGACACCTAAACTTGAACAGACTTTATCCATGGATGCCATCGTGGTGTTTTCGCGAATGGACATACTGACGGCGACGCCATTGAGTTTTCTGTCTTCAGAAAGGTAAGCAACACCAGCTTTAATGGCATCGGAGGGGGAACGGATGACCTGTTTTTCGCCATGAACAAATAATTCGCCACCTGTCAGTTTGTCGGCACCAAACAGTGCACGAGCGAGCTCGGTGCGCTTGGCGCCAACCAGACCCGTGATAGCAAGCACCTCTCCTTTACGAAGGTCAAAATTTAGTGGTTCGAAAACACCTTCTCGCGTCACATTCATTACAGAGAAGACAAGCTCGTTTTGTATAACGGCTTGTCTCGGAGGGAAATGGTTATCCAGTGTTCTTCCAACCATTTTTGCGATGATCTCATCCATTGAAATTTCGTTGAAACGGTGGTTTGAGACATACTGTCCGTCACGGAAGATGGTGATGTGATCACAAATACGCTTGAGCTCATTCATGCGATGAGAGATATAGACAATGGCGACCCCTTTTTCTTTTAGCTTGTCGACTAATTCAAAAAGCGCATCGATCTCTCTGTCAGTTAACGCTGAAGTTGGCTCATCCATGATAAGTATTTCGACATCGAAGCTCAGAGACTTGGCAATTTCAACCATTTGTTGCTTTGCAACCGATAAGGTATGGACCATGTCGGTGGGCTCTACGTCAATATCGAACATATTGAGTAATTTTTTCGCTTCAGAGCACATGGTTTTGTAATCGATCAACCCGTTCTTTAGCGGCTCTCTAGCAAAAAAGATATTTTCAGCGACAGATAGGTGGGGGATTAAGTTTAACTCCTGGAAGATCATTGAGATCCCAGCATTTTGTGCATCTAAAACCGAGTCAAATGCAACAGGTTCCCCTTTATATTGAATGTGCCCTTCATCTGCTTGGTGCACGCCAATCAACACTTTCATCAGTGTTGATTTTCCAGCGCCGTTTTCACCCATCAAGGCGTGGACTTCTCCTGGCCTAAGTTGGATCTTGACGTCTTGTAAGGCTTGTACGCCAGTGAAAGCTTTGGAGATTCCACTCATTGTGAGTATTGGACGGCTCATAATGGTTCCTTGGCAATTGAATGATAGTTACGTCAGCATGTAGATTGTTAGCGGTGTGTCGAAGACCAATTTCGTGTGACCGCTGGTTAAATATTATACGTCACTCCTTTCGGATGGTAACGAAAGCTTACGAATATCAGGGGTTGATCACATATTAAAGGGTATTTTTAATTTCAGTGAAATTGCTGTATAGCGATATCTATTGAGTGATGTGTTTGTTTATGCCTTTGTATTTGATGGCTTTTTGTATTTGTATAGCAGGGTTTATGCTGTCACGTATTATGTGTGTGCCGATGGTATGACTGAACTCAGTTATTCGCGTTCTTTCAAATGATTACGATTAGGCGAGTGGACGCCTAATCGTGAGTTTGGGTTTAACGGAATTGGGCCATATAGTTATCAACGGTATCGTGATATTGAGCGCTGAGCTCTTTGTATGAGGCGACATTTGACGGGTTGGGTGATACTGTTTTGCTCGCGTCAACAGTGATGGACTCACGACAAATCGTGGAGATGTCGGTTTCTTGATATTGATTTTCATATGCCCAACAAGCTTGAAGTGCTGCACCGATTGCGGCTGCCTCAGAGGATTGTGGTGTCCAAAGAGGTAGATTGAGCATATCTGCTATCATTTGTCGCCAAGCGGCACTCTTCGCCCCGCCACCAATTACACAGGCGTTTTCACAAGCGATTCCAGCGTCTTGGAGCACATTAGCCGCGCGTTGCAATTTAAAGGTTACACCTTCGACAGTGGCTTTGAAGAGATTTGTTGGCGATAAGTTGTTGGCAGTGATACCCAGTATCGCTCCGTTGGCATTGGGTACATTCGGTAGGCGGGCTCCATTAAAGAAGGGTAAGCAAAGCATTCCGTCAGCGCCGATTGGACTGGCGTTTAACATTTGGTCGAATTCACCAATGTCTTTATTGATCAAGTTTAATACTTGGTTGTTGGCAGTCGTAAGATTCATGGTACTGGCTAAGGGAAGGTAGCCATTACTAGATGAACAAAAGGCATTGAGGTCTGGGTGTATTTTACTGTCGATTTGCTGATGACAATGAGAAAATACGGTGCCAGACGTGCCCAAACTCAAAGTGAGTTGCCCAGTATCGATATTGCCAGTGCCTATCGCGGCCATCATGTTATCACCGCCACCACTTGATACGATAACGTCGTTATTCAAACCAAGTTGCTGTGCAATATTGGGGGTTATTTTGGCAACGACGTCTTTTGAATCGATAACCTCGGGGAGATCTAGTTGGTTGTGGATGCCGATGAGTTTTAGTAAATCTTGATTGATTGACTTAGATCGTGTGTCGAACCAGCCAGAGCCTGACGCGTCGCCCGGTTCAATGGTAAACCTTCCAGTAAGACGCCAATTTAGATAATCATGTGGCAGCATGATCTTACGAATCTTTTGATAACTCGCTTGATCGTTTTTTTTCACCCAAAGCAGCTTACCAATCGTATACGCGACAGGAACCTGAATACCGATACTATCGACAAAATTTAGCTCATTCGATGTTTGAAAATCAGAGAATACGTCATGAGGACGGTTGTCGCACCACAACAGCGCATCACGGATCACATTATCATTTTCATCAAGTAACACTAGGCCATGTTGTTGGCCCGAAACGCCAATGCCTTTTATGGCAGCTTTGTGATGTTCAATTCCGTTGAAGGCGAGTTGGATAGAGGTAACTAATGCTTCGAACCATGCATTAGGGCTTTGTTCTCTTTGTCCAACCAGTTTCATTATCGTGGTATGCGGGGTGTAACCTTGACCAATAATCTGGTCATCTTGCCATACAATGGCTTTCGTTCCTTGAGTGCCACAATCGATACCAATATACATTTGCTGTCCTTTCTAATTTATTCAATTTGTGATCTAAGACAAAAAAATAAGCATAACTCGTCAAAACTCGAAACTTTCGATTGATATTATAGGTGTATGATACATAAAATCATAAGTATTCGAAAGGTTGTTCGTAAGTTTAAGCAACTAAATTAATCCAAAGGTAATGAGATGCTTAGTATTGCTGTTAAATCGAATAATAAACTTGAGGTTGTACAAACTTCCAAACCGGCTTTGAAGGAAAGTTCGGTAATTGTGAAGGTGCACGTCTCGGGGTTATGCGGTTCTGACTTACCAAGAATTTTTGCTTCTGGAGCGCACTTTTATCCTATTGTCTTAGGCCATGAATTTGCGGGTGAAGTGGTTGAAGTCGGTGAAAACGTAACATCACTAAACGT
Source organism: Thaumasiovibrio clandestinus (assembly GCF_047250365.1). Taxonomy (NCBI): domain Bacteria; kingdom Pseudomonadati; phylum Pseudomonadota; class Gammaproteobacteria; order Vibrionales; family Vibrionaceae; genus Thaumasiovibrio; species Thaumasiovibrio clandestinus. The sequence goes on along the minus strand of NZ_JBLBVL010000007.1, from coordinate 93,921 downwards.
TGGTGATCGCATTGCTTGCGCCCCACTGGTTCCTTGTGGAGAGTGCCCTCAATGCGAACGAGGACGTTATAGTCTTTGTAAGGACTACGACTTTATTGGTTCTCGAGTTCAGGGTGGAAATGCTGAATTCGTCGAGGTGCCAGAAAAGTGCTGCTTTGTGCTTGATGATACTGTCTCTTCCCTTCAAGGCGCTTTCTTTGAGCCTTTAACTGTCAGCCTGCATCCGATTCTGATGGCGGGAGGCGTCGAAGGTAAGGATGTGGTGATTATTGGTGTTGGAACGATAGGCTTACTCGCTGTTCAAGCAGTGAAAGCGATGGGGGCTGCGACTGTCACAGCGATTGATATCAGTAAAGAAAAGCTTTTGAAGGCTAAACAGTTAGGGGCTGACTACTGCTTTAACTCTCTGGATGAAGATATTGCAGAGCAAATGGCATTAGTGAGGTTTGCTGGAGAGCAACAGTTTATTTTGGAGACGGCAGGCAGCGTTGCATCGGTGAAGCAGTGCCTGAACGTAGCTAGTCCTCGCGCTAATATTGCCTTAATTGGTACGTTACATAATGACTTCACTCTAACTCACCAAGAGTTTGGTCAGATCCTACGTAAAGAATTGCACCTATTTGGTAGTTGGATGAATTACTCGGCACCTTACCCTGGAAAGGAGTGGCAACTGGCGCGGGATCTCTTCTCGAAAGACCTTATTGACATAGAAGCACTCGTGGATGGCATGTATGAACCAGACGAGTTCATCAAGCGCGTTGAATCGCTGAAGGGTAACAGCCCTGATGGCAAAATATTGTTAAAGTGGAGCTAAGAGAATGACCCTTATTCATACCAAATATTTATTGGAACGCGCCCAAAAGCACGGTTATGCGGTTCCTGCTTTTAATATTCATAATCTTGAATCTGTTCATTGTGTGCTCGATACTGCAAAAGAGATGGGCTCGCCAGTCATTTTAGCCGGGACTCCCTCAACTTATCAATATGCGGGCACGCCGGAGTTGGTGGCGCTGGTGGAGGCCGCAGCGAGAGATCGTTCAATGCAAGTTGCCCTTCATCTTGATCACCACACCTCGTTTGATGATATTGAATATAAAGTACAAGCTGGTATTCGTTCTGCAATGTTTGATGGATCCCATTTTCCGCTAGAAGAGAACATTTTGATGACGAGACGGGTGGTTGAAATGTGTCACCGCTATGGCGTCACTGTGGAAGCTGAATTGGGTCAGCTCGTAGGTCAAGAAGATGACCTTATTATTGACACCGTAGATGAACCTTATACCGACCCAACCCAAGCCGCAGAGTTTGTTGAGCGTACAGGGGTTGACTCGTTAGCGATAGCAATTGGTACGGCGCATGGTCTTTATAAAGAAACTCCCAAATTAGATTTTGAGCGACTGGCGACCATTGCTAGTCGGGTGTCTATTCCGTTGGTGTTGCACGGCGCTTCAGGTGTTCCTGGGCTTGATGTATCTCGCTGTGTCTCTATGGGGATATGTAAAGTGAACGTTGCTACAGAGCTTAAAATTGCCTATGCAGATACATTGAAGCAGGTGTTTACGCAAGATCCAAGTGTTAATGACCCAAGGATTTATAACATCGAAGCCAAAAAAGCGATGGCGCAAGTGATAATGAAGAAGATCGATATTTGCGGAAGTGCAGGACAGATTTAAGGAGTTCGTTATGTTAAAAAACGTAAACCCGATTATTGAACCGGAATTGCTCTATACCCTGGCTAAGATGGGCCATGGGGATGAGATCGTGTTCTCGGATATCCACTTTCCTGCTTATTCTTGTGGTGAGTTTGTGCTGCAAGCGCGTGGGTGTGAAGTCTCTGAATTAGTCGAGGCGGTGATGCCACTGATTGAGCTTGATCAGTACGTTCCGGATAAGGTTGTTATGATGGCGACGGTTGGAAGTGATGAGCATCCTCCTGGTTTAATTGAAGAATATTCATCGAAGCTGCCAGCAAATACCGAGATCTCATTTATTGATAAACTTGCTTTTTATGAGCGAGCGAAGAGTGCAAAGTGTATTGTCGTTACGGGCACAACCAGGAAGTATGGCAATATCATTTTAAAAAAAGGCGTGACCCCTACGTTGTAAACATTGACGATGGTCGTCGGAATGCATTGCATATGTTTGAGCGTGCCCGCGACGTCCGAATGAAGTGGATATTGAGCTCATGAATTGAGCATGGAGAAAACAATAATGACGGTAGCATACTCATATAAGCCCACTGTAGATATTACTAAAGTCCCAACTAAAACGTTACACACTGGGCAGAAAATGCCTGCGGTGGGATTGGGAACTTTTGGCTCGGATAGATTCAGTCCGGAAGAGGTTTCGCAAGCTGTTTATGGTGCAGTAAAAGCGGGGTATCGTTTTCTTGATTGTGCATCTATTTATGGTAATGAAGATCAAATTGGCGACGTATTACAACGTGCCATGGCGGAGTTTGGTCTTTCACGTGAAGCGTTCTTTATTAACTCTAAGGTTTGGAACGATCAGCATGATGATGTCATCAATGCGTGTAAAAAAACGCTACAAGATTTACAAGTTGATTACCTCGATCTTTATTTGATTCATTGGCCATTCCCTAATTTCCATCCGATTGGTTGTGATGGTGATTCGCGTAGCCCTGATGCGCAACCGTACCTTCACGAGTGCTTTATGAATACTTGGCGTCAGATGGAACAGCTAGTGGATATGGGGCTAGTGAAAGCGATAGGCACTTCAAATATGACGGTGCCGAAAATGAAACTGCTACTTAGAGACGCAAAGATTAAGCCTGCGGTTAATGAAATGGAGTGCCATCCTCTATTCCAACAACAAGCACTGTTTGATTACCTCGTTGAAAATGACATCGTGCCTGTGGGTTTTTGTCCTATCGGTTCTCCAACTCGCCCAGATCGTGATAAAACGGAAGACGATTTAGTCGATATTGAAAATCCTGTTATTGTCTCGGTAGCAAAGCGTCTCGGTGTACATCCCGCGATTGTTTGTATTAAGTGGGCGGTTCAAAGAGGACATGTGCCCATTCCATTTTCCGTGCAAGAAGATCAATATATCTCTAACTTGCAATGTGTAACAGAAAACCCTCTGACAGACGAAGAACTGGAAGAACTGTCTAAGATAGATGCCAATAACCGTCTGATTAAAGGACAGGTCTTTTTATGGGAAGGGGCGCAGGGTTGGGAAGATTTATGGGATCTAGGAGGGGTTATTACCGAGTAGCTCCTCTTTTTTGAGCGTTTACATTGCGGAAACTTTCAAATACCATTGTTGCTTTTCGCAGTGTGAGTCACCGTGCTGTTTGAAATCTGTTATATGAGGAATACATGAACCCGCTAAATCGTCGAGAAAAGATACTCGAGCTATTGAAAAAGGATGGTCAAGTTGCGGTCAAAGAGTTGTCTATCATGTTTGATACCTCTGAGGTTACCCTTAGATCAGATTTAAAGAGTTTGGAACAGCAAGGTAAGCTCAAGCGCTTCTTTGGTGGAGCGCAGTCCATTGAATCTCTTCCTCTATCACAACAAGTCGTGGTGCAAGAGGATGAAATTCAAATCGACAATCGATACAAGATAAACTCCGACTCCAAAGATCATATCGCTAGTGTGGCAGCTGGCTTGGTAAGGAAAGGCGACTCTATCATCATTGATAGTGGTAGTACTACACATCTAGTGGCAAAGTGTTTGGCCAAGGAGGGTGGGTATACCATTATCACCAATAATCTGGCCGCATCATCGGAGTTATTAGAGGCGCCTGACACAACGTTGGTAATTGTTGGTGGCACTTACCGCAGTAAGACTAAGTCATTGCATGGTTATCAAGCTGAACAGTGTTTAAGAGGGGTTCAAGCTGACGTTCTTATCGTGGGGGCTGATGGTATCGACCCAGAGAAAGGAATAACAACGTTTAACGAAGGCTACGCGATTACCGGAGTGATGGCATCTTGCGCTCAAAAAGTAATTGCTGTGGTTGATTCATCTAAGCTTGGTCGAATTGGCTTTAATAAAGTCTTAGATGCATCGCAAATTGATGTTTTGGTTATCGATGGCGGTATTCCACCTGAGACGAAGCGTCAATTTGAAAACATTGGTTTAGAAGTCCTAGTTGTTGACTAAAAGATGACTGTTTAACAACGAGATTCAAAAAGGCCAGCGAATGCTGGCCTTTCTTTTATTTCATGAAAATGACCAAGCCGTCTATTCGCAAGCGTTTGAGTACATTTCTACCACTTCTTGTATTTTATCTAGAACAAGTGCTTTAGGGGTAGGTGGAATCAGGCCTTCACTGACTTTGTGATATTGTTTAGGCATATACTGGCTTAGCATCGACAATGGGATCTGTTTGCTCTCTAAGTTAGCAAATAGTTGTTCTGTAGCGGTTTTTATTCGCGGCTCAGACCAATAGTAACGAATACGGTCGGAAAAGCTGTAATGGAGATTATTAATAATAGTGGCATACTTATCCCCATAGTAGGACGCCCAATATTTCGGCTCGGCCAATAAGACGTCATCGACGACTTTCTTAAATTGACTTGCCTTCTCAGCAGGAACTATTTCTGACTCCATTTCGGCGAGTGAAAAGAGCGCTTCTCTTAGTGCAAATGTAAGTGCTGGGCCGACTTTTAAGATAGCGAAATGGTTTTCGACCAAGTCATTGAGGTGTTCATAGGTTTGATAGTCCGTTGAGTGAGCTTCATATACCCAAGGTGTGCTTTCAATATAGTTGGCAATTTCAGCAGCCTTCTCTTTTTCAAATCGGATCACCTTGCTGTGATCGAATTCGACACCGGGCTGAACAACGATGCCAACAACCTTGTTTAGTGCCTCTTTGATACCAACAACGTCAAATGCGGTGATATGGGTATCTATGGTATTTTGAATGTCGTCTAGTTTACTGACATGCACGGTTTCAATTTCACACGACTCTCCACCAGGAACTGGCACTTCGGTACCGATAACATACGTTAGCTTATCTTTCGTTTCTTCGGGAGCCGAATCTTCAGCAACTTTACACATTTCTGCTGAGCGTTTGGCTATTGTCATTGATGATAATGGGACTTCATCATCAGCGCATGACATAGAGGCATCTAGGTGGATCTTGGTAAACCCTGCTTCAACGTAGGCCTTAATAAGATCGAGAGACTTTTTCATCGCTGTTGCTGCAGGCTCTTTTTGCCAACAGTTTGGACCGAGATGATCCCCTCCTAAAATCAACTTATCTTTTGGGAAACCAACCTGATCCGCAATCTTTTTAACGTAGGCGACGAAGTCTTTCGGCGTCATTCCTGTATAGCCACCAAATTGATTAACTTGGTTTGACGTCGCTTCAATTAGAACAGGCTTTCCTGTCTTTAGTTCGTATCTCAGCGTTGCTTCAATGACTAATGGGTGCGCAGAGCAGACAGAATAGATGCCGAGTTTGTTGTTTTGATTCTTGTGAGCACTAACGATATTTTTCACTTTTCATCTCCAATATTAATCCAAGAAATCCATGTTCAGCATTGCCGTAGATGACTCATTAATGATATATCACAATTTATCGTTTGTCTTCATTTGATTTCGAAGTCGAAAGTTGAATTGTTGTGGGGTTACGTTTGACCTCGCTTAGTTAAGTGTTATGTTATGTTTGTTTTCGTTGTGGCTTAGCCTGTTTTTGGTTGTTTTCAAACTCGTAGTGATTTATTGTGGCGGAAGGTTGTGAACACACGCTTATGGCCATCATATTTCAGCGAGGGTAAAGGATGATTCAGCAATTGCTGACAACGCTAGGATTCATTGGCGGGTGTTTTGTGACAGGGATGTTAGTGCAACGTCATTTGCCCAGTTATAGTCAACGCTTACGCCTGATATCGACTCAAACGTCTCTGCTGTTGGTTATTCCGTTTGCGATTATGAACTCATTGTGGCAATTGGGGCGGATTGATGCAGATCTTTTCGTTGTTCCAATGTTAGGGGTCACCGTCATTATCTCAGGAGCGATAACCTGTGTTGCGACCTCACGGTTGTATTCGTTGAGCCGCCCCGACTTTGCATCATTACTTCCCGTGATGAGCTTTTATAATTTAGGTGCGCTGGGCGCTCTTTTTGCTTTTATCTTCTTTGGTGAAGATGGGGTAGCGCTACTGGCATTATTTAAGTTATTTGAAGAAGCGATTAATTTTGGGATCATTTTTCCATATTGTCGTTCGAGAGGGATAAGTCGTGGTGATCACGCTGAAAAGTTTTGGAAAAATCCGGTATTTGTGGTTTCAATGAGTGCATTGATTATTGGAATGGTACTGGGTACTACTGGCGTTAATCGTCCTGATATTCTGTCGATGGTAAGCCAAACGTTAATCCCGATAGGAAGTCTATTGTTAGTTTTTGCCGCTGGCTTGACCTTCCATGTTAGTGGCTCGCAACAGTGGTTAAAATTGTCGGCATTCGCCGCGATGGTGAGAATTATATTGGGGTGTAGTGTTGTAACGACGCTATTTTGGGGATTTGACCTTTGGTCCTTGGGAGACGGTATCTTGTACCCTGTGTGTATTATGCTAGCGTGTATGCCCTGTGGTTTTATCGGTGTTCTTCCTGCTAGGCTATACGGGTTAAATACCGCATTATCAAATACGTCATGGATCGCGACCTATGTGATGTCTTTAATTTCTGGCGTTATATACCTCTTCTTATTTTAAGGCACAGTCAGCGTAGTTGCACCGCAGAGTATCCTTTGATTTGTACTGAACTTAGCACAAAGAAATATAGCGAGCAGTGGATGAAATCAACGCCACCTTGCTTGAGCTGCGAAATGGTCGAAAGTTTTGAGAGAAAATTACATCTTTGACGGTTTGAAAATCAAACATATTGTTTGCATTATATTCGCTTGAATGGATTGTTGTTGCAAAACTAGGCAAACAATCAGACTGGGGCTTGATTCGTGGCACGTTAGGCATTATTCTTCGTTGCACTTACGGAGAGATGGCTGAGTGGTTGAAAGCACCGGTCTTGAAAACCGGCATACGTTAATAGCGTATCTAGGGTTCAAATCCCTATCTCTCCGCCACATTTAAAAAAGCCGCTGATTTATCAGCGGCTTTTTTGTATCTACAGTCTTTAGGATCATCTTGCACAGACCTGTGGGACGTACTTATTGAGACTTATAAATAGCGTAGACGATACGCGTACCGCAATCCTCTTCCACTATATAAAATTAGCTATCCCAAAGAGTTAAACTTTCCTTCTGGCATACCGTTGTCGATGGCGCTGATACTCAATTCCCCCACAATGGAGCGCAAATGTGAAAACGCTAGCAAAACCACGAGTATTCACATCTTAACCTTGCGATGTAGACCATACTAAATCTTCAATTAGAGCGCTGTATGAATTATTGATAGGACAGAATTATGATCATCTCTGCTTCGACTGACTACCGTGCAGCGGCGAAGGCTAAACTACCGCCATTCTTATTTCACTATATTGATGGCGGCTCATATGGCGAACATACATTAAGAAAGAATACTGAAGACCTAGCCAATATAGCGCTTAAGCAACGGGTTCTTAAGAACATGGAAAACTTGAGCCTAGAGACCGAAATCTTCGGTGAAAAGCTCTCTATGCCCATCGCGCTTGCTCCGGTTGGCCTTACAGGGATGTATGCAAGACGAGGTGAAGTGCAGGCGGCTAAAGCCGCAGAAAATAAGGGGTTACCATTTACTATGTCAACGGTTTCCGTCTGTCCGATTGAAGAGGTCACGCCGGCGATACAGCGACCAATGTGGTTTCAGCTTTATGTGTTGAAAGATCGTGGCTTTATGAAGAATGCGCTGGAACGAGCAAAAGCCGCGGGCGTCACTACCTTAGTGTTTACCGTTGATATGCCAGTGCCTGGTGCACGTTATCGCGATATGCACTCGGGAATGAGTGGCCCTAATGCTGCCGCACGTCGAGTCTTTCAAGCGATGCGTCACCCTCGCTGGGCGTTGGATGTAGGCCTGTTTGGCAAGCCACATGACTTAGGTAACATCTCGACCTACCGCGGCGAACCAACCAAACTAGAGGATTACATTGGTTGGCTTGGTGATAATTTCGATCCATCTATCTCATGGAAAGACTTAGAGTGGATCCGTGAATTCTGGGATGGCCCGATGGTGATTAAGGGTATTCTCGATGAGCAGGATGCCAAAGATGCGGTCGCATTTGGTGCTGATGGCATTGTTGTCTCTAATCACGGTGGCCGCCAACTTGATGGCGTACTCTCTACCGCAAGAGCGCTACCAAACATTGCAGATGCCGTAAAAGGCGACTTGAAAATCCTCGTTGATTCGGGCATCCGAACTGGATTAGACGTCGTTCGCATGCTAGCACTCGGCGCAGACTGCACGTTACTGGGACGTTCCTTCATCTATGCATTAGCAGCACAAGGCCAAGCAGGGGTTGAGAATCTTCTCGATCTGTATGAAAAAGAGATGCGTGTGGCGATGACCCTCACTGGTGCTAAGAGCATCAAAGAATTAAATCACAGTTCTCTCGTCGACATTGATTAATTGGAAAGGTGTTACAGCTAATAATGTGGTTCTGTAACACCGCTTTTGTCGACAGACCTATTCTTTATTAGCCATGTAAACGTTTACCTGCGTAGGTGATTATACAGCGCGAACCCTATATTCTCACCTTCCTTACTTGGATGTAAGGTCATGAGTTAGCCACTTTAGGTGGTGTATTGTCCACATCTATCATTGCAACTTGTTTGAATCGCCGTGAAACATTCGTGGAAACGTTTACATAATGAGAGTTAGATCACGGTAGAATCCCCCTTTTGATTGGTACACTATTTGTAGTGAAGAGCGATGACGCTTATGAATGACTGGAGGCAAATGTGAAGGTACTGGTTACTGGTGGAATGGGATATATCGGCAGTCATACTTGTGTGCAAATGATTGAGGCCGGAATAGAGCCGATCATTGTTGACAATCTATGTAATGCCAAAGTTGAAGTTCTCAATCGAATTGAGTCACTAACCGGTAAAAAGCCCACTTTTTATCAGGGTGATATACGTGATGAAGCATTCTTAGACTCGGTATTTTCCCAGCACGCTATTACCGCGGTGATTCATTTTGCCGGCCTTAAAGCTGTGGGCGAGTCAGTCGCTAAGCCACTTGAGTATTATGACAATAATGTAAACGGTTCACTGGTACTTGCTCGCTCAATGCGTAAAGCAGGGGTAAAGAGTATTGTCTTTAGTTCATCAGCAACAGTGTATGGCGATCCAGATATTGTCCCTATCACAGAAAATTCTCCAACAGGTTCAACAACAAACCCTTACGGGCGCAGCAAATACATGGTTGAAGGTTGCTTAACGGATCTATTTAACGCAGAGAATGATTGGAGTATTACTTTATTGCGTTATTTCAACCCTGTCGGCGCACATGCTTCAGGCACTATGGGGGAAGACCCTCAAGGTATTCCAAATAATTTGATGCCGTTTATTGCTCAGGTTGCGGTCGGTCGTCGAGACAAGTTAGCCGTGTTTGGCAACGACTATGCGACTCCAGATGGAACCGGTGTACGTGATTACATTCATGTTATGGACCTAGCGGACGGCCACGTTGCTGCGCTAAAGGTACTCGGTGCGAAAGCCGGTTTGCATATCTATAACTTAGGCACAGGTAAAGGGTCGAGCGTATTGGATATGGTGCAGGCGTTTGGTGAAGCGTGTGGAAATCCTATCCCTTATGAACTTTGTCCTCGCCGTCCAGGTGACATTGCCGAGTGCTGGGCGAGTACGGAAAAAGCAGAGCGCGATCTGGGTTGGAAAGCGACGCGTACCGTTGCACAAATGACACGAGATACGTGGAACTGGCAGTCAAAGAATCCGCAAGGTTACTAATTTATTTCCAGTGCTCATCTGAGCACTGTCACACCTGATTTCGAGTTGAGAAAGTAAGATGTCAAACGTAGAGTTTAACCCAGTTGATCACCCACACCGTCGTTATAACCCGTTAACGGGGCAGTGGATTTTGGTATCACCGCATCGCGCTAAGCGCCCTTGGAGCGGTCAGGATGAGAAACCGTCTACCGAGGAACTACCTAGCTATGAAGAAAGCTGCTTTCTTTGTCCAACCAATGCCCGTATCTCTGGTGATGTTAATCCAGACTATGAAGGGACATACGTTTTTACGAATGATTTTGCGGCATTAATGACAGATTCGCCAGATGCGCCAGCCTCAAATAACCCATTATTTAAAAGCGAAGGTGCGCGTGGTTTAAGCCGCGTTATTTGCTTTTCGCCAGATCACAGCAAAACACTGCCTGAGTTATCTGTGACAAAAATTCGTGGTGTAGTGGATACATGGAATGAGCAGATTGAAGAGTTAGGTAAAGAGTATGTCTGGGTTCAGGCGTTTGAAAATAAAGGTGAAACCATGGGGTGTTCGCAGCCTCATCCGCATGGTCAAATTTGGGCAAATAGCTTTTTACCGAATGAAATTGAACGCAAAGAGCTGAATTTAAAAGCTTACTATGCAGAGAACGGAACGAACCTGTTGGTGGATTATATCACCGCTGAACTGGAAGATGGGTCTCGAATTGTTGTAGAGACCGAGCATTGGGTTGCGCTGGTTCCTTATTGGGCGGCGTGGCCATTTGAAACCATGTTATTGCCTAAAGCCCACATCCGCCGCATGAATGAGCTGAATGATGAGATGCGAGATGATCTTGCTTTGGCAATCAAAAAGCTGACGAGTCGTTATGACAACTTGTTCCAATGCTCATTCCCATATTCTATGGGGTGGCATTACGCACCATTTTTTGAAGAAGGAACAGATATCGAACATTGGCAATTGCATGCTCTGTTTTATCCGCCGCTGCTTCGTAGCGCTTCTGTGCGCAAGTTTATGGTTGGTTATGAAATGCTTGCCGAAAGCCAACGTGACCTCACTGCAGAACAAGCGGCGCAGCGCTTACGTGACTTAAGCGACGTACACTATAAAGAGCAGCAATAACGATATCTGACTTAGAGCACCTTTGCTTATAAAGCCCCTTGAAATAATGCTTAAAGGTGCCCTGACATAACGATTAGAAATTTAAAAGAGAAGCCCCTATGTCTGAATTGATTCAAAATGTCAAAACGTCGTTCGAGAAAGTATTAGGTTATGTGCCTAGTCATTTTATCCAAGCACCTGGCCGAGTGAACTTAATTGGTGAGCATACCGACTATAATGATGGTTTTGTTCTACCTTGTGCGATTAATTATCAAGCTGTGGTAGCAGCGGCAAAGCGTGATGATAACGTCGTGCGCGTTGTTTCTGTGGATTATGATAATGCTGTCGATGAGTTTGATCTGACAGAAGAAATCACGTTCCAGCAAGATAAGATGTGGGCCAATTACATCCGTGGTGTGGTCAAATTTTTGCAAGCTCGTGGACACCAATTTACGGGTGCAGATATCTCTGTTAGTGGAAATGTTCCTCAAGGCGCAGGCTTAAGCTCATCTGCAGCGTTAGAAGTGGTCATTGGGCAAACATTTAAGGTGTTATATAACCTAGAGATAAGCCAAGCTGAGATCGCTTTAAATGGCCAGCAAGCAGAAAATGAGTTCGTGGGTTGTAATTGCGGCATTATGGATCAAATGATTTCAGCGGAAGGGCGTGAAAACCATGCGATGCTGCTTGATTGTCGCAGCTTAGAGACACAGGCAGTTTCAATGCCTGAAGATATGGCCGTTGTGATTATCAACTCCAACAAAAAACGTGGCTTGGTCGACAGTGAATACAATACCCGCCGTGAGCAGTGCGAAGAAGCGGCGCGAATTTTTGGTGTGAAAGCGCTGCGAGATGTCACTATCGAGCAGTTTAAAGCGAAAGAAGATCAGCTTGACCCTATGGTCGCAAAACGTGCTCGCCATGTTATTACTGAGAATGATCGCACAGTCGAAGCGGCAGAGGCATTACGTTCTCACAATATGATAAGAATGAGTGAGTTGATGGCTGAATCTCATGCATCTATGCGTGATGATTTTGAAATCACAGTAAAAGAAGTCGATACCTTGGTGGATATTGTAAAAGCTGTGATTGGAACCGAAGGCGGTGTGCGCATGACCGGTGGTGGCTTTGGCGGTTGTATTGTGGCACTAGTGTTACCCGCGCAAGTGGATGCAATCAAAGCTGCAGTGGCTGCGCAATATGAAGCGGCGACAGGCTTGAAAGCGTCTATTTATGTGTGCCAAGCCAAAGATGGTGCAGGTCTGGTTGACGTTCAATAGATGGGATGAATATGGAGACGCACTTAGAGCTGTTACAACAAACGATGACCTCAACACCATCTTTTGATGGCGAGCCAGCGAAACTAATCCACTTGAGAAACCAGCATGGTATGACGGTTTCATTTATGGACATTGGAGCCACTTGGCTCAGTTGTACGGTGCCAGTTAACGGAGTGGGTCGTGAGGTGTTGTTGTGCTCGCCTGATATGCAGGCACATATGGCACAGAGCGCTTACCTTGGGTCGATTGTCGGACGTTATGCCAACCGCATTGCAAAAGGGCAATTTACGCTCGGTGAGCAACTGTATCAGTTGGGTATCAATAATGGTGAAAACTCTCTGCATGGGGGACAAAACGGATTTGATAAGCGTCGCTGGAGAATTGAAACGCTCAGTGAAACTGAAGTGATGTTTGTGTTAAGTTCTCCTGATGGCGATGAGGGCTATCCGGGGCACCTTGATGTTAGCGTTACCTACACACTAACGGCAGATAATGCGTTACAGATTCGCTATGACGGACAATGCGACAAAACGTGCCCAGTTAACCTGACTAACCACGCCTATTTTAATTTGGCGGGCGAAGGTGCAAAAGCCAATGCTCTTCAACATACCTTGCAAATGGAGGCAACTCATTACCTACCTACTGACCATCATCAGATCCCGACAGGAGAGTTGAAAGAGGTGGTGCAAAGTAGCTTTGATTTTATCCAGCCAAAACAGATTGGTGCTGAGTTTTTGGCGGATGACGATCAGCGAATCGCGGGAGGGTATGATCACGCCTTCGTTTTTTCTTCTAACGTAACTAACGGTAAAAGCGATGCAGTGACCCTTACGTCACCAGCAGGCGATCTGGTCATGAAGATAAAAACCACTAAGCCGGCGATTCAACTCTACACGGGTAACTTCTTAATGGGCGTTGCTGGCGTAAGTAAAGAGTATCAAGCGTATGATGGCGTCGCATTAGAAACGCAGTATTTTCCAGACGGTCCCAATCATTCAGAATGGGTCAATAATGGTGGGCTACTGCCAGCTGGTGAACGCTACCAACATCAAACGACCTATCAGTTTATTGCGTAGCGATACATTCGCTGTGTTACTGTCAGTTTATACTTTAACTAAAGGGGCGAATTATCGCCCCTTTTCGTCCAATCGCTATCAGCTTCGTTATTGTTTCCTCGCTGAAAGTCACGCCAGTATCAATTCAGGCCCCTTACCGCTTTCAATGTCAGAAAAGCGAACAGCGGAGTAGCGTTCGTAAGCATCAATTTGCTTAAGCAAGAGTGTTACCGTGCCTTGTTGTCCAATAAGAAGGTTACTTACATCGAATTCGACCCAGTGGCCCGTTTGTTCCGGAGTGATAACTTGACTGTTTCCCTGCCGTACCATTTTAGGTGCGGTGTTCCACGTCACACTGCCTTGTGACCATGCTGTATCGTCTGTTAAGCATGCAGCGATTTCTCTAGTGGGGGTCGCGCCACACCATGATATGTACAAGCGTAAGGTCGCCTGAGAAGAAGGGGGGATCGACAGATCAAATTTCAATAAGGTGTAACGAATTGAGTTATCTCTGCCACCTCTAACTTCAAGATCTTGGTTATTAAGATTGGTATCGGCATATGTACCACCACGTATCCAACTATCTTCAGATGCAAGCACTGTGTAGCTATTTGGGCCTAGGAATGCTAGCGTGCGATGATTGAAAGGGGCATCTCGAGTGGGGTCTAGAATGGGGAATAGATGATCTAAACTGCTATTCGTTAGACCCAACCACTGCATCAGTGTTGCTGCCATCTGCGCTTGTGGAGTAGAAGGAATAAACTTATTTTTCCAATCGTCTACCCCTCCAGGTTTAAAGCTAGGATATGTGCCATAGGCTCGGCCACCATTAACAGGGCCAAGTACGAGCTGGTTACTTCCCCATCCATGATCGGTTCCGTGTTTCGAGTTGTTACGTATTGTCCGTCCAAATTCAGACATCGTGAAAGTTACAACACTATCGCTTAGTCCAGCACTGTCCAAAGCCGTTTGGAACGTACCCAATAACTGATCCAGTGTCGCTAGTTTGTTGTCATTTGTTGTTGCGTGATTATCCCAACCACCAACCTGAATGTAGAAGATTTGTCGCTGGTGTCCGAGATCGTGCGCCGCTTGAAGCATCCGTTTAACCATGCGGAAATTGTTAGCTGCCCGAGACCCGGTAATAGTGAGATCCTCTGGATAACGGTTAAGTACATCAGTAAGTTTATCTGGGGTCTCGATGGCCTGTTGATAGCGTGCCGATAGCTCCAACATACTGGCTGAGCTTGGAACTGATTTAAGGTATTGCTCGTAAATCGTTCGAAATTGTGCTGAGCCATCTAGTGCCTTAAATCCTTTTAGTTCATCTGATTTGAGGCTGAGATCTTGAACCTGATCTCCCGCAGTCCAAATTGAACCGCCTGTGGTCATTGCCTGCGGTAGTATTGCGAAAGGATCTTGTAAGATATCGATAGCCATCCCTCCCCAACCAGACTGTGCAAGTTCGCCTTTTTCCGGTTGGAAAGAACGATGCCAGTAGCGATATTGATTCGAGTGGGAACCGATATGACTGGGTTTAATTGCGGAATCGATATTGGCTTGAGTAATTGGCTCGATAAGTGCGCCGACATTGATGATTGGCACAGCACGCCCATTCTGGATTTGCTGAGCCATTCTTGGCATATTTGGATTGAGCGCCAATGGCACTCCATTATCGGAAGTCAGGGCAATATCGAGCATTACACTGCTGTCATGTGCAATGTCTGGGCGTGCGAGTTGGTATTCATCATAATGGGTACCCGACATTGGTAGTACCATGTTGAAGGAGTCGCATCCACCGCCTAAATAGACACAGACTAAAGCTTTATGGCTGGTATCTCCAGCTGCGAAGGCGGCTTTAGGTAAACCGATATATAGTGGTAATGCACTGCTACTCCATACCGCAGCACCAGATTGCAAAAAACGTCGACGTGACAATTTCATAGGTTCACTCCTGTACGCGAAATTCAGGTGAGGTGGCGGCAAGGTAAAGCATTTGACGCACAGTATCTTTCAGATTTCCCCCAGTTTGTTGGGTGTAAATATGATTGAGTGCTGTTTCCATAGGTGTAGACAAGCGGTTTTTAAAAAAGCGTAGGCTGATTGCGGTGATCAAGGCATTCACGCCTTCATTGTCTGCTAAGTTGACCAGTTCAGATAGATGAATATAGAGCTTAGTTTTATCGGTAGGGTTGCTAGCGTAATCATTCCACTCCCACAAATAATCATGAACCAAGTTGCCAGCACTAATCAACTGTAGCCAAGTCATACCATCGAGCTCAGGGGCTACCAACCCTGCTTCCGCGAGTGGACCTACTGGGCTGTAATCTGGTGCAAAATAATTAAACACTGATGGTGCAGAGAGTATGTCCTGCCCATGCCCATCTCTAAAAACACTCTGTGGATAAAAGCCATGTTGCGGATCCCCAGAGAAAGCTTTCATCGCTCGTAAAAAAGAGACAATGTGTGTTATCGGATCTTTAGGGCGGCTTACTGGCGGAAAGCCATTGTCACGCCAGATCTCTTGATCACTGATAATAGTGCGAATCACTGCAGCCAAATCCCCCCGAGTGTTTTGGAAAACCTCGGCGACACGTCTAATATATGCAGGCGTTGGATTGGAAGTTACTAATTTAGTGATTAGGAACTTCGAAACGAAAGGTGCGGTACAAGGGTGAGCAACTAAGATGTCGAGAGCTTGGTTGAGATCTGTTTCAGTATCTTGCCCCGCAGGCAGAGTTTCGCCGAGCAGTGTTTTTTCGTCAGTATCATGCCAAGACTCATTTGCTACCATTGGGTCGAGTAGACTGCCACCATCTTTAGTCCACCCAGTGAAGACACGCGCCATTGCTGTAACATCATCATCTGAGTACGTTTCCACCTCACGCCCTTCTGCATCGAGGATTGGTGCGCCATCAAGGTCTGTCTCAATTAGGCCAATAGTAAATAGCTGCATCAACTCTCGTGCATAATTTTCATCTGGAGAACTACCAGATGCGGTATAGGAGAGGTTGTCTACAGAAGTTAGGAATATTCCCATTACTGGTGAGCGGCTCACCTCGTAAAGCAACTCGCGATAACTGCCTAAGGCATGCTTTACCAGAATGTCGTAGTAAGCCGTTAATGCCAAGTGTTCATCACTAAGGCCAGTATCCTTGCTTGACACTACAAGCAGCTGACTCAGAGCAAAAGCTACGCGTTGACGCAACTGATCTTCCGCTCCAAGTGCTTGGTCAATCCAAGCGCCTTGGCGATATTCAGACCAATAGCTGGTATTTGTAGTTTTCTGTAAAAATTGAGGAACATGATAAGAGGGGGCCAAGCTTAACTGATGCTCTATCCAATTATTACTACCACCTTGTTGTAACTCCTCGATTTCAGGTTGAATGGCCCCAAAAGTGCTGCAATCTAGAAAACGAGCTGCCTGCCAGTAGGTCATTACAGTCATACTGGTTACTCCTTTAGCGAATGAGAAGGATTTATTTTCCTGAGTTGAGTCGATTATTTAAAGGTAGTATTAAAAACCATACAATAATCATGGTTTTTAACAAAAGTAGATATAGGTAGGAATTTTCTACAATAGGAATGAAATCAAGAAGGTTAGAGAGCAATCTGCTTTTATGAATTGATTGCTTAATCTTAAATATGTTGATGTGTGATAATTTTTTCGTTCGGTAATAGCAACGTCTTAGGCCAATTTCTTATAACAAGCTGTAAATAGATTAAAAAGAGCATTAGTTGTCGCGACTGCTCTTTTTGGCAGGTAGTGAACCGTTATGATACCGCATTATCACAGCAGTGATATTCTGAGCTATGAATGTCACTGCTATGTTTCCCGCTATAGCGATGTTCTTATTTATAATCGTAAAAGTGGCTTAACCACTCAGCAGCAATAAAGCGCTCACTTAACTCATCGATATGATGTAATCCGACACTATAACGTTCCGGCTCATAGGCCAATTGTATCCCTGCCAACATATGTGCAGCTTCGAAAAGGTAAACCGTCGGATCTCCCATCCCTGTTTTAAACAGTGTATTGACAGAATCGCCACCTGCCAATAGATAGAAAGTGCGGCCATTTTGTGTTTGAAATTGAGTAAGCCAGTCTGTTTCGCCATCTTTAACGATGACTTTTTCGCGCTCAAGTTGTGGCAGGTGCAACTCGTCATCCGCTGAGGTAACAGTCGCGATAATGGTATCTGGTTGCAGGTCTTGATAAAGCGAAGGCGGGATAGCGCCATTACCTGTTGCACAAAACAGTAAGTTGCAATCGTTAACCAGTTGCTTAATGGAGCGAACTTTCAGCCCCTCACGCGTCAGCATGGTGAGTTTGCGCGGGTCGTAGTCAGCAACCGAGAGATCAGCAATGCCTTTACCTTGCAGATACTTTATTAAACCAAGCCCAAGGTTGCCCGCCCCGATAATGCCGATGTTAAAAAAACCGGCATTATTCAGTTTGGCACCAAATTGTTCGCGAATGACATGATCACAATAGTGAACAATACATTCAGCCGCTTCATAGTCAGCCGGTTTTTTAATCGACAAATGTGAGACCGAGACAACTGGCGTTGTGACATTGCTTTGTTGGTATTTGTAGTAGCCGTTGGCAGTCAGCTCCGCAATGCCATGGCATCGCTGTTTAAACTGTGCTTGGAAGTGCTGGCTGGCGTTGGCAAAGTACCCACCATGATCAAGGATCAAAAAGGGGCCGTCACAATGTTTATCAATAAACGTTTGAGTAAATTCACTGTGTTGCAAGCTCAGTTTGTTGACAAGGTGCGATGCAATATCACAATTTGGCAGTGACTTTAAGTGCTCAAGAACATGCTGGTTACGTTTAATTGTCGACTGCTTTGGGATAATAACCAGCCTCTTTACCATGTTTGATAATGCATAGATATAGGGTAATGAGCCATCATAACAATGCATTACTGCAAATACAGTGGTGCTATGTAAAGCAGCCTGATAGGGCGAGCTGATCTGTTTTAAAAATTCATAGCCATGTGAAGAGAAGCGATCATCATGATATGACGGTGTATTGAACGCGGGGTGCATATTGTCCTCATTGAACAGTGCCTGAGCTTGGCTTAGGGTAGATAGTGACATTGAAATTCTGAAAGGGTCATAGGCTTGGCTAAAAAATAGCCTTGGCAATAAGGAATATTGAGTTTGCGAACATATTCAAATTGCTGTTTAGTTTCTATTCCCTCTGCAACCATGGTTAAGTTGCACTCGTTACAAATCATGAGCGTGGCTTTAAGTACAGCATTAGCGCATTTGGTGTTTGAGCTAATAAAGCTGCGATCCAGTTTAACAGTATTAACGGGGAGGCGATCCAACATAGATAGTGCAGAGTGACCAGTGCCAAAATCATCTAACTGAAGGCTAAACCCAGCTTGACTGAGCATTATTAAGCATTGATTTGCCTGTGCCTGCTGTTGAGATACGGCTGATTCCGTAATTTCGAACGCAAGATAATCACGGTTAATGCTGTAAAAATCGACAAGATGTAAGATCTGCTCTGCGAGTTTTGGATTTAGTTGAGTTTGGCTAAGATTGATATGCAGTGGAATGATTGTGCGATTATTGTTCTGCCAATGGGCGATCAGTTTACAGGTTGTTTCTATCACCCATAACCCGAGTGCCTGCATTTGCCCTGTCTCTTCCGCAATAGGGATAAACTCGGCTGGCGAAACCCACCCTAATGCCGGGTCTTGCCAGCGTAACAGTACCTCTGCACTATGGATTTGCGCTGTTTCGGTGCAGAAAATCGGCTGAAGGTTAAGATGAAAGTTATTTTCCTCTAAGGCCTTACACAGTTGTTGGCGTAATAGCGACTTGCGGCGAATTTCTTCAAGCATCGAAGGGCTAAAGACCATGGTGCGATTTCGTCCAGCTTTTTTAGCTTTTAACATCGCAATGTCGGCGTTTTTTACCAATTGATCGAGGCTTTTGGTCTCTGATGTTGATTTGGCAATGCCAATTGAACAACCAATAGAAAGCCGACCGACTTGTGCTAGATCAAATGGGGTATTACATTGATTAATAATGCGATCTGAAATAGATTCAGCATCATTATTCGGTAAGTAGACAATAAACTCATCGCCACCAAAGCGCGCAAGTTTGGCATTATCTGGCAAAAGGCCTTGCAAGCGAACAGCGATTGCAAATAAGAGCTGGTCCCCAACCAAATGCCCATAGGTGTCATTCACCAGCTTAAAACCATCGATGTCGATAAAGAGAATACATGGCTGAGGGTCGTTACTATTTAGCAGGTGACCCTCCAACCCCTTCCGATTAAGTAGTTTGGTTAGAAAATCATGATCTGATTCATACTGCGCTTGAAATTGGGACTGTTTTTCTGCATCGATGTTGATGAGGTGGATCAATAACTGCTGCTCGGTTTTTAACCAGCGCATTTCCAGATTAAACCAAAAACGCTTGCCGCCAGAATGGCAGTGATGCACGGTACGAAGAACGGAGGTGGATTTAACTTTTTTAAGCCAAGACATCGCTAATGCTTGGCTACCAGTGAACTCTGCTAGTGTGGCAAAGGTCGGTGCATAGTATTTTTTGAAAGAGGTATTAGCACTGATGAGCTTTCCGGCGTGATCAAATAACAGGGCATTATTAGAGTGCTCGCTAAAAGCTAGGGCACGTTGAATACCTTCCTCTTCGGCAATCACTTCTACCAACATGGCATGCTCATCATTATCTAAACGAAGACCAGAAAAATGACAGAGAACCTTTTTTGACTGCTGCTTGGGTGTGATGTGCCACCAAGTTTTAATAGACTCACCTTGTTGGAACTTTTGATTGAAGAAGTCAAGTGTCGCTGAAACCGCAAGTGACATATCAGTGCCAAGGTTTCGGTTGGTTAACTCAGTTAGGGTTTCCGCTTCCCATAACTTTAATGCAGCATTGTTGGCCCAAGCGATTGAACGTTGCTGCAAGTTAAATATCCATATCGGGGTATGAAGTCGGGATGAGAGTGAGGTAATCAGGGACAAACTAAGATCCTAAAGCGTAGAGTCAATATCAGTGAAGAACGGTCAAAATAGCTGTGAAAGAATAATAATCTAGTTAACTCAACTGCAAAATAGTGATTTTCCTCGCATATTACCTTATTGACTAGATTTTTATGGCGTGATGTGTGATTTTTGAGACATTGCTCGCATACCGAGCGTGGGAATTATGCTCCTTGCTTATAAAGTGCACTATTTATTTGACAGGACAAGGAAGACCGCCATTCCGACGACTTCCTTTTACGCATATTATGTGAATGAGGTATGTGACGGGGCTTTAGAATCTTGCGTTGATGATTGGAAAAACGGGTAAATTTTCGCTGACAAAGGTACCGGATGCATCGTAATTAATAAAACCTAACTGCACCCCTTTTTCTATACGGTTTGTTGCGTTAAATAGACCGAACTGCAAGCCTTTTAGGCTACCTGCATAGTTTACGGCACCCCATTGTAAGCCGTGGAACATGCCGCCAGTGTAGTTGAGAAAACCAATATCAACTCCCTTGGCGACATTATCATTCCAGTTTGCTAAGCCGAGTTTTAGGCCTGTTGATGATTGAGTAACCCGGTTCGCACCAAAAAAATCGATATTAAGACCACTAAATTGTTGCGTTTCTGATAAGCCAATTAGGGTTAAATTTAATCCAGTGACTTGAGGAGTTTGTCCATATAGAAGCGTTGCTCGCACACCTTTTACATTGCCATCAGGTAAATTCATGCCCGGTAATGACAGTTGAGCAGGTTGATTGGCAAATGTGTGCGCAGACACAGCGCTTAAGAGTATGAGTGCTGGGAGGTGCTTTTTCATTGTATGTCCTTTTATAATTTATTGACTCGCCACATTATTCCATGGGGTAACATTAGAGAGGAGCGCTAGACGCTTATACTCTCGGTATTTATCTTAGGTCACGTTGGAAAAAAGGTGTAATTGTCATTATTTAAAGGGCAGTGAAACTGTGCTTAGCATGGTGGATATAACATGTAAATAAACATATATGTATATGCACTGTGGTGAATTCTTTCGCAAGAAATACTAGGCAGATTAGACTGAGTTATTTTGCAATCGAGTACATGTTCGTGCACAATGATGTTAAGCAAAGTAGTGGCTAGGCAGGCAGTGTATTGTTTCTAATACAAATTTGATGTAACAACTTAATTGTTATGACAAAAGCTGCTTTGCTGTCAGTTGTTTTGTCAAAAGTGTGACAAGGCCGTTTTTCTTTCTGTGTTCTTAGGAGATTATACGGTAGACTGGCTTATTATTAAATTTAGAAGCTATCCCGTTATGGGGTGCAGAACCAACATAGTTTGGAGATACAGTTTGATCAACGTATTCCTTGTAGATGATCATGAGCTGGTTCGCACAGGGATTCGACGTCTTCTTGAAGATGTCCGTGGTATAAAAGTGGTAGGGGAAGCCGACAGTGGTGAGGAAGCGGTAAAATGGTGCCGTAGTCAGCACACCGACATTATTCTAATGGATATGAATATGCCGGGGATTGGTGGTTTAGAAGCCACCAGGAAAATTTTACGCTTTAATCCTGATGTAAAGATTATTGTTTTAACGATTCATACTGAGAACCCGTTCCCGACGAAGGTGATGCAAGCGGGCGCTGCGGGTTATTTAACCAAGGGTGCAGGTCCTGATGAAATGATTAACGCGATTCGCTCTGTTCATTCTGGGCAGCGGTATATTTCGCCGGAAATTGCGCAGCAGATGGCCCTGAGTCAGTTTGCATCTGATGCTGAAAACCCGTTTAAAGAGTTATCTGAGCGTGAGTTACAAATCATGATGATGATTACTAAAGGGCAGAAAGTAACCGATATCTCAGAGCAATTAAATCTCAGTCCTAAAACGGTTAACAGTTATCGTTATCGCTTATTTAATAAGTTAGATATTGGCGGTGACGTAGAGTTAACGCATTTGGCGATTCGTTACGGTATGTTAGATACCGAAACACTGTAATGACCTGACACGAGAAGTGATAGTAGTGTGTCGACAATGTTTGATGCGAAGAGCTTTTTAAGCAGTGTAACTAGTCAGCCCGGCGTATACCGAATGTATAGCCAGGCTGGTGAGGTTATCTATGTCGGAAAAGCGAAAGATCTCAAGAAGCGACTCAGCAGCTACTTTCGTAGTTCTGTAGACAGTCAAAAAACGCGGGCGTTAGTGAACAACATCGCTCGGATTGAAGTGACGGTGACACATACCGAAACTGAGGCGCTGATCCTCGAACACAACTTAATCAAGCAGCATCTGCCTCGATACAATGTGTTGCTGCGTGATGATAAATCTTATCCCTATATTTTCCTCAGCGCTCATCGTCATCCTCGTCTTTCTATGCACCGAGGTGCTAAAAAGAGAAAAGGTGAATACTACGGCCCTTATCCAGACTCTGGTGCTGTACGAGAAAGCCTGCATTTAATCCAAAAGATATTTCCTATCCGCCAATGTGAAGACTCGGTTTACGCGAATCGAAGTCGACCATGCCTGATGTATCAAATTGGGCGTTGTAATGGACCGTGTGTTACCGATCTTGTTTCAGAGCAGATTTACCAAGAGCAGGTTGAGCTGGTGCGATTGTTCCTAACCGGAAAGGATCGCCAAGTTATTGCCATGCTGGTGGACAAAATGGAACAGGCGAGTCAGCAGTTGGCGTTTGAGGATGCGGCCCGGTATCGGGATCAGATCCAAGCCTTACGCCGAGTGCAAGAACAGCAGTTTGTCGCAACGAGCAGTGATGACGATATTGATGTTATTGGTGTCGCCTATGAACACGGTGTGGCGTGTATTCATGTCTTACTGGTTCGTCAAGGTAAAGTGCTTGGTAGCCGTAGTCATTTTCCTCGTCTACCTGCAGGAACGGGCTTGAATGAGCTATTGCATAGCTTCATGAGCCAATACTATTTAAATCAAGCGGAAGGTCGGATTATTCCAGCCTTGATTTTGCTCGAACCACAATTTGCCACTGAGGTGGTCGAGTTTTCAGCGTTGTTGTCTGAGTTGGCAGGAAGGCAGGTAAAGTTGCAGACACGGCCTCGTAGCGATAGAGCTCGCTTCTTGAAACTGGCTCAAACCAATGCGCAGACAGCGTTGGTTAGTAAAATAAATCATAAAATGACAATTCAACAACGCGTCAGCGAGTTGGAGAAGGTGTTAAACGTCGAAAATATCCAACGTATGGAGTGTTTTGATATTAGCCATACGATGGGGGAAAAAACGGTGGCATCTTGTGTCGTATTTAATCGTGAAGGCCCTAATCGTGCTGAGTACAGACGTTTTAACATTACCGGTATCACTGGAGGTGACGATTACGCCGCGATGGGGCAGGTACTAAGTCGTCGCTATGGTAAGCAGCTCGAAGTGGACAAGATTCCTGATGTTATTGTTATTGATGGTGGTAAGGGGCAGTTGAATCGTGCCCAAGAGATTGTATCGCCATTTATGGCGGAATGGCCAAAGCGACCTGTTCTGCTTGGCGTGGCCAAAGGGGTTACACGCAAACCTGGGTTAGAAACCTTGTTACTGACCAGTGGGGAAGAGTTTATGTTGGATGATGATGCACCGGCATTACATTTGATCCAACATATCCGAGACGAAAGCCACAACCATGCGATATCTGGACACCGAGCACAACGCGGAAAAGCCCGTCAGCGCAGTGTATTAGAGGATATTGAGGGGATGGGGCCTAAGCGCCGCCAGGCGGTATTAAAGCACCTTGGTGGTATGCAAGAGCTGAAACGTGCCAGTGTTGATGAAATTGCCAAAGTTCCCGGGATCAGCATCGCAATGGCAGAGAAAATATATCATTCATTGCAACAGCAATGAGATTACGGCAAGATAGTCGTTCAAGTAAAAAAAGAAGCAATATCATGCGCCTGACGATTCCTAATATTTTGAGCTTTATACGACTGCTGCTAATCCCAGTGTTCGTGGTTATATTTTACCTTCCTTATCAGTGGGCTGAGTTTGTTGCCGCACTGGTATTTGTAGTGGCAGCGTTGACTGACTGGTTAGATGGCTTTTTGGCGCGAAAATTGAATCAAACAACGCGCTTTGGGGCATTTATTGATCCCGTTGCCGATAAGGTCATGGTTGCCACGGCTTTAGTTCTGGTGGTCGAGGACTATGCAACGTTCTGGGTGACCATTCCGGCCATTACAATGATCGGGCGAGAAATTATTATTTCTGCGCTGCGGGAGTGGATGGCTGAAATCGGTAAGCGTAGCAGTGTTGCCGTTTCGTGGGTTGGTAAAGTGAAAACGACCGCTCAGATGATCGCGTTAATATTGCTTATTTGGCAACCACATGCATATATTATCTGGTTAGGGTATGTCGCACTGTATGTGGCGATGGGCCTGACGTATTGGTCAATGTATCAGTACATTCATGCTGCACGGCATGATTTACTGGATGCCGACAATCATTAATAAAAAAGCCAGCGTTTAAGCTGGCTTTTTTCTATGTGTATTCCACCTATTTTGAACCAAATCGATGATTTTAAAAACGAATTGATTGAAAAAAGCGCAGTCAGACGCGTGAGTGGAAATTTCTTGTTGACTCAGAATCATGATTCCGTAAAATGCCACCCCGTAGCCGAGAGGAATTCCTCTTAGTTAATGGCGCGTTGGCAGAGTGGCTATGCAGCGGATTGCAAATCCGTGGACCTCGGTTCGACTCCGGGACGCGCCTCCATTTGCGACACTAGCTCAGCTGGTAGAGCGCAACCTTGCCAAGGTTGAGGTCACGAGTTCG
The DNA here is from genome assembly GCF_047250365.1 of Thaumasiovibrio clandestinus. Taxonomy (NCBI): domain Bacteria; kingdom Pseudomonadati; phylum Pseudomonadota; class Gammaproteobacteria; order Vibrionales; family Vibrionaceae; genus Thaumasiovibrio; species Thaumasiovibrio clandestinus. The sequence goes on along the minus strand of NZ_JBLBVL010000007.1, from coordinate 68,833 downwards.
AACCTCGTGTGTCGCTCCAAATTAAAATCTCATGGCGAAAGCGGTGAGACACAGATGGTGTTTAACTTTTCAGTTAGCGCATCGCAATTATTGCGTGCCCTGGTGGTGGAATTGGTAGACACAAGGGATTTAAAATCCCTCGACGTTCGCGTTGTGCCGGTTCAAGTCCGGCCCGGGGCACCATCTATTTACACTGTAAATACAGTCTGCGACACTAGCTCAGCTGGTAGAGCGCAACCTTGCCAAGGTTGAGGTCACGAGTTCGAACCTCGTGTGTCGCTCCAAATTAAAGCCTCAGCAGAAATGCTGGGGCTTTTTCGTATATGAATTTTGGGACGAGCAATGAACATTCATGCAGCTATTTTCGATATGGATGGATTACTCTTAGATACTGAACGTGTCTGTATGAGAATATTTAAAGAAGCGTGTAATGCATGCAATGTTGAGTTTCTTGAAGACGTCTATCTCTCTATCATCGGGTGTAACTCAGCCGGAGTTGAAGCGAAAATTAGGGCGGGATACGGACCAGAGTTAGACTACAGTGCGTTAAATAGTGAATGGCGTCAGCGATATAATGCGGTAGTCATGCATCAAGCTATTCCGGTTAAAGATGGGGTTGTTGAGCTACTACAATGGCTAAAACAACAGGGCATTGCACTGGCTGTTGCCACATCAACCCAAAATGATGTCGCGTTAAGAAAACTGGAGTTGGCTGGCTTGAAGCACTATTTCGATAGCGTTACGACGGGCTGTGAAGTCACTAAAGGTAAACCAGACCCAGAAATTTATTTACTGGCGGCACAGCGCCTCAACGCGGACCCTGCAAAATGTTTAGCGTTTGAAGACTCGAATAATGGGGTACGCTCTGCTGTGGCGGCGGGAATGCAAACCTATCAGATCCCAGATCTGGTGCAACCTTGTGAGCAGGTGTTAGCACTAGGACATAATGTATCACCTTCATTGGTAACGGTGCTATCAACACTGCGTTAGTGTGTTGTTCAGATAAACGAACATGTCAGATGGTTTAGCCGTCATGCATAAAATTAAAGCCTTGGCACCCTTGTGAGTGCTAAGGCTTTTTCATTTTCTATTCTGTTAACTGTGTTACTACGAGCAAATATTCCACTCGCAAATACGATATTTACTCAATTTTAATGTTGTGTACGTCGGTATTACTTCGACGTGACTTTGCGATATGTGGGCGCTAGAACGCGAAAGCAACACCAGTAAACAAACCTTTGGCAATCCGTGTTTCACCAAAAGCGCCTAACCCTGTAATAGGAAGGTTACCTTCTACGCGGGCAAAGGCATGAACAGCAAACTCTGAAAACTCGTAGTACCTTTCATCGATATCCCACACCACCGCCCCTGCACCCAGATCGGCTTTAATCAGGCGGTTGTCGAGAATATTGTAATAAAAGGTTAGGTCTAACGGCTCTTCAATAAATGCTGCATTGTCTACTTGGACAAAACCTACGCGGAAATTAGGTAGGATTGGAACAGGGTGTTCAAAATAAGTAGAGGTGTCGTCACGGAAGGCTGAATCCAATGTTTTTTTCTTACCACAAAATGTTCATTTGTTTGACATAAACGCAACACGGAATTGCAATAAATCAAGCGCAAACTTACCTAAAACGAAACAAGCGAACTCTCGTTAGAAACCTCTTTTTAAAAATAAAATAAAGGAAAGAATAATGAATAAGCTAATGCTGGCAGGATTGCTATCAGCGTCTGTTTCAGGTGTAGCTGCAGCGCAAACCGAAATTACTTTTTGGCATGCGATGGGGGGGCAATTGGGTGACACTGTAAATCAGATCGCTAGTGAGTTTAATGCCTCACAGGATGATTACAGAATCACACCAATCTATAAAGGTGAGTACACAGAAACCCTAACCGCGGGTATTGCCGCGTTCCGTGCCGGTGAGGCGCCAAATATTCTACAAGTTTTTGATGCTGGCGCCGCGACAATCATGAATGCGCCGGGTGTTGCCAAACCTGTACAAGATATTCTTGTTGAGTCTGGCTACCCATTTAGTACAGAGCATTATCTAGCGGGTGTTCGTAATTTTTACGCTGACAATGAAGGCAAAATGATCGGTATGCCTTTCAACAGCTCTACTCCTGTACTTTATTACAACAAAGACATTCTAGACGAAGCAGGTGTTGAAGTTCCTACGACTTACGAAGAACTCGAAAGCGCAGCGACAGTTTTAAAAGAAGCAGGTCATGCGACGTTCTCGCAATCTCTTTCTGCTTGGATATTTTTCGAAAACTTTAAGTCACGTCATAATCTACCTTTAGCCGACAAGCAAAACGGTTATGAAGGCCTTCCAACAAAAATCATGTTCAATACTGATGACATGAAAATGCATGTTGCTAAGCTAAAAGAGTGGAATGATAAAGGCTACTACAAGTATTACGGTAGTGATTGGGACGCGAACCAGACACCATTTGAGCGCCAAGAGGTAGCAATGTGGATGGGGTCATCCGGTTCTTTTGGTGGTTTACGTAATCGTGTCGATTTTGAAATGGGGACGACTTACCTTCCTTACTGGGAGTCAGTAGCAAAAGAAGGAAGCCACACATTTATTGGTGGCGCCGCTCTGTTTGCTCTAAATGGGCATGATAAGAAACAAGATGATGCCGTCGCAGCGTTTTTCTCTTACCTGACCCAGCCGGAAACTCAAATGTACTGGCACAAAACAACGGGTTATGTACCGGTAACCAACGCAGCGTATGAGATGACGAAAGAGTCTGGTTTCTACAAAGAGGCGCCAGATGCAGAAGTGGGTGTTCTACAACTAAGCCTTCCTGAGGGAGAGTGGACGAAAGGATACCGTCTAGGATTTTATCCACAGATTCGAGAAGTGGTGCACCGCGAGTTCGATAATATCTTTGCTGGTCGTTCAACGGTTGAAGATAGTTTAGAGAAGGTAGACGTTGAGTCTTCTCGCCTACTTCAGCGTTTCGCTAGAACCGTTAAGTAATTCAATTATTTAATCTAGCCCTCACTTTTGTGGGGGCTTTAGTCTTTTGAATTTCACGTTTGGATCATATTGTGAATCGTCGACAACAATTTAGTCATTGTCCATTGGCTTACCTGCTTCTGGCCCCTCAAATAGTCATTATTGCAGTATTTTTTATTTATCCAGCTGCACAAGCCGTCTATTTATCATTTATGTTAGAAGACCCGTGGGGTATGTCCTCTACATTTGTAGGGCTTGAGAACTATCAAATGCTGTTTGAATCCAGTGATTATCACAATTCAGTCGTTTTTACTGTCTTGTTCGCTTTCACTGTATCCTTTCTATCGCTCAGTCTCGCCTTACTTTTAGCGGTAAAAGCTGACAGCGTATTGCATGGGCAAGGGGCATATAAAGTTACGCTCACATGGGTATATGCAGTCGCACCTGCTGTAGCAGGTATTATGGGCGCGTTTTTATTTAACCCTCATTTTGGAACGCTTACCGAACTGTTTTCGTCCATCGGTTGGAAGTTCAGTTTTCAAACTGACCCAATTGATGCCACTATCGCCTTAATTTTAGTGTCGGTTTGGAAACAAGTCTCGGTTAATTTCATCTACTTCTTAGCGGGTTTACAGTCTATCTCTTATGCAGTGAGGGAAGCCGCGATGCTAGATTGCGTTTCTGATCGTAAGCGCTTTTGGACCATTACATTTCCTCTGTTAGCACCGACAGGCTTCTTCCTATTGGTTATTAACCTTACTTATGCTTTCTTCGATACTTTTGGTGTTATTGACACAATGACTGCTGGTGGTCCCGGCGGCAATACCACCTCTTTGGTTTACAAGGTCTACCGAGATGGGTTTGTGGGGGCGGATCTTGGTGGTAGCTCTGCACAATCCGTTGTGCTTTTGCTTCTTGTGCTTTCCCTTACTTATCTTCAGTTCCGCTTCATTGAAAAGCGTGTTCACTACTGATGTTTTGCCCAAGACCGGAGTTATCATGAAAACAAATAAAATATCTGATCACATCATCCTGATTTTAGGCGCGCTTTTTATGTTGATGCCGATTTGGTTGATTTTTGCCAGTTCAACGCATCATCCAAATACCATCATGTCTGAAGGCTTACAGTTCGGCATGGGTGACAACCTTGTGGGTATTTACTCTGAAGCATGGAATAAGAGTCTCGGCTTTTCAGATGCTGTTACAGCTAAATCTATGATCATGAACTCAATGATTATGGGGCTAGGTTTTGCTGTAGGCAAAATCGTTATCGCCATTTTTGCCGCTTATGCCTTGGTCTATTTTCGATTACCTTACGCGACAGCTTGGTTTTGGCTTATTTTTGTCACGTTATTGCTTCCTTTGGAAGTTCGTATTATTCCGTCGTATGAAATTGTTGCCAAAATGGGGCTGCTAAACAGCTATTCAGGGCTTATTTTCCCGTTGATCGCCTCGGCAACTGCGACATTCTTCTTTCGGCAGTTTTTCAAAACGATTCCCGATGAACTCATGGAGGCTGCCCAACTCGACAATGCTGGGCCAATGCGATTTTTAATCGATATCGTACTGCCACTATCTAAAACTATGATGGCGGCGATCTTTATTATTATGTTTGTCGATGGTTGGAACCAATATTTATGGCCAATAATGATGACAACTGATGAGAGCTATAACACGATTGTTATGGGTATCAAACAGATCCTCAATAACATCAGTGAATCGAGTTTACCTCGCTATGACTATGCCTTTGCGATGGTCATTCTTGCCATGCTACCACCGATTTTAGTCGTGGTAATTTTCCAACGTTGGTTTGTTAAAGGACTCGTAGAAAGTGAAAAATAATCAACTAGAACTGTGTTCATCTCAAGTAAATACTGTGGCAAATAATCCATCGGAGGCCAGCATGCTAACTCTTAAGAATCTTGTTAAGACCTATGAGAATGGTCATCAAGCTGTTAAGGGGGTTAACCTAAACATCGATAAAGGTGAGTTTCTCGTCCTCGTTGGTCCTTCAGGTTGTGGAAAGTCGTCAATTCTTCGCTCCATTGCGGGGCTTGAAAGTATAACAAGTGGTGAAATACACCTTGGTGGACGTCGAGTCGATACAGAAAAGCCGGCCCTTCGTGATATCGCAATGGTGTTTCAAAACTACGCCCTGTACCCACATATGACCGTCTATGACAATCTTGCGTATGGGCTAAAAAACCGTGGTGTAGACAAAAGTTCAATAAAAGACAAAATCGAACAGGTAGCCAAGACACTCAAGATAGAAGATTACCTAGATCGCAAACCGTCTAAGTTATCTGGAGGTCAACGGCAACGTGTTGCTATGGGCCGTGCTATCGTGCGCTCTCCTCAGCTATTTCTATTCGATGAGCCATTATCAAACCTTGATGCGGCGCTTCGAGCCCATATGCGCTTAGAAATAAAAGATCTCCAACGAAAATTTGGCGTTACTAGTGTTTATGTTACTCATGATCAAGTGGAAGCGATGACGTTAGCTGATCGCATTGTGGTGTTAAATGGTGGTGAAATCGAGCAAATAGGGACGCCTTCAGAGGTTTACCATAAGCCTGCCAGTCGCTTCGTAGCAAGTTTTATTGGTAGCCCCGCCATGAACTTCTTACCTGCAACGTTAGACAAAGGCACGCTCAAAATGGGGAGTCATGCGCTATTTATCCCTGAATACTCCCACGTTAGTGCCAGCAATGTAACGGTTGGTATCCGACCAGAAAATGCCCAGTTGGAGAGAGAGGATTGCACGCAATTGGCGTTAACGATGGATATTTCGGTTGTAGAACCTCTTGGTCCTAATCAACTGGTGCACGGTAATATTTACGGTGAGTCGTTTATTTCAGTCACACCTGAAATGGAAATCAACTGCGAGAAAGCGATTCCGTTTTATATCAGTGTCGATAAATTGCACTTATTTGATGAACAAGGTCAGCGTTTGACTAAACAGTCTAGAGTTGAGCATATCAACAGTGACAAAGCTATCGCTTAAAAGGACTTCTTGTGGCGTTATCAGCAAGACAACGAGAGATCCTCACTTTTCTCGGTGAGGCTCACGGAGTACTATCAAGTACCCTTCTTTCTGAAAGATTTGCGGTATCTGTACAAACAATCCGTAAAGATATGAACGATTTGAGTGACAAGGGTATGGTTAGGCGTGTTCATGGTGGCATTATGCTTCCAACGGCCAACGATAACGTCTCTTTTTCGAATCGAGAGGTGGTTAATTTACCGGCTAAGCAGTCAATAGCACGACGGATTGCGCAAGAACTCCCTGAAGGTACTAGCATTTTCCTTGGGATTGGCACAACGCCGAAGCAAGTTGCTCATGCGCTACTCGATCACCCAGGATTAACGGTGGTGACAAACAATATTAATGCGGCGTCAATATTAAGCCGTAATTCGAATCTGACTGTGCACCTTGCGGGTGGTCAAGTTCGCTCATCCGATGAAGATACGGTTGGCGAAACAACCACAAATTTTTATCGCCGTTTTTACATTAAAGTTGGTATTTTTGGGGTTGGCGGGCTAACAGACGATGGGTTGCTACTTGACTTTACACCAGAAGAAGCCGATTTATCGCGAGCAATCATTGCGCAAAGTAATCAGTGTTGGCTCGTGGCAGATAAGACTAAACTAGGTCGTTATGCACCGATCATCAGTGGGCGCCTTGCTGAAATGGATAGGTTATTTATCGATGAAAAAACAGACGCGATAGAGAAACTGTGCGAAATAAACCAAGTGGAACTATTGGCAGCCGATCATGGCTGAACTGGCGCATAACTAATGTGCATTTAAGAGGAAGTGATAATGTCCCCAATGATTGTCGGTCACCGAGGTGTGGCAGGACTTTACCCTGAAAATACCAAGGCCAGCATTCAAGCCGCCATTGAACTTGGCTTACAATGGGTGGAAATTGATGTCCAACCAACTAAGGACAATATTCTCGTTGTTTGCCACGACCACACGATTAATCGCTGCAGTGATGGCAAAGGTCGACTCGATAGTTATACCTTAGAGGAGCTACGTCAGTTTGATTTCGGTGGCTGGTTTTCTCCCGAGTTTAAAGGTGAGCCTATCTTTACCTTGCAAGAGCTGATCGAGTTAGCCGTGGCGCATGGTGTTGGCTTAAATATTGAGGTTAAGGTCGATAAGCACGACGTAGCAAAGGTTGCGACCCAATTGAAAGCACAGCTTGATAATTGCCCGTTGCCTCAAGATAAGATCATTCTATCGAGCTTTAGTCACGGTATTATGCGACAACTACACCAGAACTGCCCGGGATATAAGCTTGGTGTATTAAGTGAGCGTCTGCGTAAAAGAGACTGGCAATTGCTCAAAGAGATAGGGGCGTTTAGTTGTCATTTGAATTTTCGCCGGCTGGCGAAGCGTGATGTCGAGCAGCTAAAGCAAGCTGGTTATCAAGTTTGGAGTTATACCGTTAATAACCCTCGTCGACTTAAGCATCTTAATAACTTAGATGCGGTGTTCAGTGATTTCCCCAATCGTTTTATTGGATAATTTTTTCAGGTAAAGAGGCGCAGTTGAAGTAATTACTTCAACTGCGTTTTAATCGCGAAGCTTACGGCACTAGCGGCGCTAGGGCTTCCTCTTGGGGGACGTTATTTGGTGTTGTTTGATAGGCCGTCTGCAGCGCAGTAAGCGTATCAGTACTGTTGTTGCTTTGTTTGCCATAGATACTCGCAAGGTAGGCCTGCATCGCGGGTTGGCAATGCTGGCGAATGTGCGCTGGGCAAGTAGACCATGCACGCTGAATTTTCATGCTGTCGCCTGATTTCAATGCAGCGGCGAAGGTAGTATCTAGCGCTGTGTTAGCAAGTTGTGGATGTTGCGAGACGGCGCGATGGAGGCGATGAGTCTTCCACCATATGCCTAAGGTCAGTAACCACAATGTGGCGAATAACGATGTGAGTAGTGGCCAGATGCCGGGGTCATTGACCTCAACAATGGTGTTGTTGGCAATAGGGAGGTCGACCTCTGCTATATCGGATTCATCTTTCGCAATGAGGGATGGAGTAACCGTCAGGGTGAAGGGAGCAAGTGACGCCGTTTCTTGTTGGTGCGTATCACTGTTCCACCAATTAACGCTCAGCCCTGGTAGAGTTAACTCGCCCGATTGACGTGGAATGATGACCTGTTTTAACGACATCGTTGTCACGCCGTTATCAGTGGTATAACTCGGGCGTTCATCATAAACACTGACGCTATTAGGGTAGTTGATAACAATCGCGGGGAAGTCTGCCGGAGAGACACCAGCAATCGAGAGTTGGATCTCGCGGGTTAGCGCATCACCAGAAGCAAGTGTTTGTGTTTCTGGTAACCAGTCTTGAGCCAGTGTTAGCGAAGGCGTGGGTAGCCAAACACCTTCATAACTTTCTGGAATGGGGTGCACGGTAAGCTCGACTGTTTCGCCTTGTCGCTCGACAGGGAAAGCCACACTGCTGCCAAAGCCCCTTCTTGCGGTGCGAATAATATCCCCTTTAAGCTGTGCGCCTTGTAGGTGCGTGATACCCGTTTGGCTCGGGGTAAGGCGGTATTGACGTTCAAAGATAACCACGTTACGACCATTTACAGTTGTGGTGTACTGCTTATCTTCGCCGTATTGCTCGACAGAGACCCCTTCGCCGTGTGGTGGGATGATAGTGTAGTTCTCAATCGGCACCGCTATCAGTAGTTGGACGGTATACAGTGTACTCTGTTGGGGATACAGCGAGGTTGCTTCAATGTGGGTATTGAGTTGGACATCATGCTGGTCACGATTGGCATCTTCAATATTGGCTCTGACATCCAAGGCGATAGCTTGTGTGGTTAATCCCGCGATGGTGAGAGGAGGGATCTCTGTCACGGTTTCATCGATTACCGCGACAGGTAAACTAACCGTCGTTTGACGGGTAACATGACCATTATTGTTATAGCTGCGAGAGCCTTGCTGCAGCGCACCGGTGGCAAACCCGTCCGCCAAAGGGCTCAAGTCGAGGCTGCGAGGGTTAACACTATCATTGACTGTAATCGTTAGCTGAAATGGCTCGTTCAGTGCCACTAAATTGGTTGAAACGGTAGCAATGGCGCTTTTTTCTTCACTGAAGGCCGCGCTGGGTACCAGTAAACAAAGGATTAAAAGTAAAGTTCTCTTCATTATCGAGTTACCATTCTGTTGTTGCTTGACGCGGCAATTCACGCTCACGTGCTTGGATTAACATCTGATTTTTAAGCAGTCGAGTGCGGTCATCTGGAATTTGATTCAGTTTATTGAGGACGGGATTTGCTTGCTCGACTCTGCCCGATTCGACCATTGATTGCGGCGTATCATCTCCCTGCTCATCGTCGGCTTGTTCAGTATCTTGTTGTTCCATCCCCGCAGCCTCTGAATCGGTTTCTACCTCACTATCTTCTTCCTGCGCAGAAGAAGGTGCAGATTCCATATCATTCGGCGCTGGTGGTTCTGGTTGAGATGCCGGCGCGTTATCTGGATTGTTGGCTTCATCGGTTGACGGATCAAGCGTATCTTCAGGCGTGCCATTGGACTCATTAGATTCATTGGAGGGTTGGTTGCTTGGCTCGCCATTCTCGTTCGATGAATGACTGTCCGAGGGATCGCCCTCTTGCTCGTTTGAAGAGCGATTGTCATCCTGTTGCTGTTGCTGTTGCTGTTGCTGTTGCTTGAGCTGTTCAAGTAGGGCCAAATTGTTGGCGGCCGAGGTATGGTTTGGGTCACGCTCTAACACGTCCCGATAAAGGCGCTCTGCTTGTTCAAGCTCGCCGAGCTGTGCGTAGGCATTGGCAAGGTTATAGTCTGCGCTGTGATCGCCGACTTGCGAGTAAGCATCGACAGCCGCTGTGTAGTCGCCAGCTTGATAGTAGGCACTTCCGCGCCAATGAGGATCGTTAAAGCGAGAGGCAGCTTCATCATATTGTTGCTGCTGGTAGAGCTCGTGAGCCTGCACATCATTGTTTTTCCAAACACCATCTAAAACAGAGGCCGTGGCACTTTCGGGTTGTAGGAGTAAGCAAACGGGCACTATCCATATTACCCCTTTGCGAAACGCCATTAACAAGATGAGCATAATTGGCCAGATAAGCCAGTAGCCGTCATTGATCACTTGTGTTGCTTTTCGCTCGGTGCTTAACTCTGTATTGGTGCGGTCATGTTGCTGCATTAAACGGGTGCTTAAGCGTTGAATGTCTGTGTTGTCCGAGCGATAGGCTTGATAAAGCCCGCCAGTCTCTCTGCTGAGTTGTTGTAATCGTGAAGGAGTAACGCGAGACACCACCGTGTTGCCTTGATTGTCGCTCAGTAACCGACCTTCAAGGTCGTATATCGGCGTACCTTGTTCAGTCGCAATGGCCAAAGAGGAGAAGCGCCAGCCATTTCCAGATAATTGCGTTGCGATTGCCGTTTGTTCCTTTTCGCTGATCCCTGATGTCACTAGGATGATATCCCCTTCTCGATAGCCGGCTTGAGATAGCAGGGTAATTGCTTGCTTAACACCATTGGCGGCATTTTTACCCTGTAGCGGCATAATTTGCGGTGACAGGTTTGGCAGGTGAGTGCGAATCGTTGCACTATCGTGAGTGAGGGGGCTCACCGTGTAACCGTCCGCTGCATAGCTAACGAGACCGGTATAGCCGTCAGCAAGTAAAGGCAGTAAGTCCATCACTTTGAATATCGCTTGTGTGTAACGATTAGGCGCAATGTCTTGGCCTAACATTGCCAGCGACATGTCCATCACAATTACTCTGGCGGCCGCTGACTGCGTGACGGGAATCTCTGTCTGCCGCCAGTTGGGACCAGCAAGGGCGATCATGCTCAGCGCCCAACCCAGTGCTAACCAAGGTACGCTATTGTGTCGACGTTGCTGCGGGCCACGTTGTAAGTGTGCTGCGATTAACGGCGCAGTGTGACGCTGTTTATGCTGTCGCCACCATAACAGTGGGCTGATAATCAGGCCAAGTAGCCAAAGTGGATAAAGAAAATTAACCATAACGTCTCCTCGCGATCAGTAAAATCATGAAGGCTGCCAAGGCGGCGCTAAGTGGATACATAAACAGATCACGGCGTGGGCGCCAAACCTGACTGGTTTCAGAGATGGGTTCTAGCTGATCAATGAGTTGATAGATTTGACTTAATTCATCTTTGTTGCGAGCGCGAAAATATTGCCCGTTAGTCATTTCGGCTACCTCGGTTAAGGTCGCTTCATCTAAATCCCAAGCAGGATTGACCGTTTCAACACTAAAGAGGCGACGAACCTGCATCTCTTCAGCGCCAACTCCAACACTGTAAATCGTCACATCGCTTTGCGCCGCCAGATCAGCGGCTTCGATAGGTTCAATGACACCGGCGGTATTGCCGCCATCACTGAGTAAGATCATTACTCGTTGTGGCGCATCGCTTTCAATAAAGGTTTTCGTCGCAATGGCGATACCTTCTCCAATTGCGGTCATTTGCCCGACAAGCCCAAGGGTTAATTGATTGATTTGCGTCTGCAGGCTGCTGATATCTAGCGTAAGTGGTGTATGCAGATAGCCGTGATCGGCAAATACGACGAGTCCAAGGCGATCACCATGGCGAGTCGCAACAAAGTCGCTTAATACTTCTTTAACTGCACTTAGACGATCAATTGCACGTCCATGCTGTCCTTGCATATCTTGTATGTCCATTGAACCTGACAGGTCGACCACTAGCATGATGTCTCGGTGCTCAGATGGAATCGCAATAGGCTCACCTTCCCAAATGGGGCGGGCTAATGCGGCAACCACACACCCCCAACAGATAATAAGCAGTGCGGCGGGTAGACGTGGTTGTCGATCCACTTTTGTGAGTTCAGCAGGGAGTTGAGCGAGTCGTACTGACTGCTCGGGCTTTACTGCTGTTAAGGTAAAGCGGATAACGAGAGGGAGAGGCAACAGCAACCAAAACCAGACATAACTAAAGCTAAACATCCGTCCTCCTCCTTGGTGTTTTGGGAATTGAGAATGATGTCGTCCAGTCTATTGCTGTAGCAAGGCAAGTTTGCCATGTATTACTATCTAGCGGTTGGGTGGTATAGAGGCCTTGCAACCATACGGCTTGTAGGTCTGAAAAGGTGGAGGACGCCAGTTGTTTATTTGGCACTTGTTGATCAAGCCACGCTAACCAAGCTTCACCGTGCAGAGGCGCCACTTCTTCACGCGCAAAGTAGCTTAGTGCCGTGCGGCGTAATAGGCTATTGAGTGCGGATAGGTTAGGTTGCTTGCTGAGTGATAATTGGTGCAACTGGGCTAAGGCTTCTCGGCGAGCTTTGTTTGCACGCTGGCGCTTTAAAGCCCATCGAATTACAGCGACGATAGCAATAACACACAGTAACGTGATACACCAGAAAGCGACGGGTAACGGCCATAGGCTAGGCGCCTTTCCGACAATAATTGGATCGAGAGGTAATGCATTGTCCATTTTATCCTCCGAGCTGCTCAAGCAATGGTTGACCTGCCGAAACCGAGTAAAGCGGCGCTTTTAACTGACGGGCGAGTTGGGTCAACTGATCGCAATGAGCATTAAAGTGGTTAGCTAGCGCACTGCGGGTGTTAGCGTTAGCGAAACTGACGTTAAGGGTTTTCGACAGATCACTGAGCCAACTGTTACCACGATAACTTGTCTCTCCTCGCTCTAGTGGGTCATAGATATTCATCAGTGTTAGCCGATTATGTTGGCTCAGTTGTTTGTAGTGTTGGATATGCGCCGTATTTAGCTGACTAAAGTCACTGATCACAATGATATCACTGCCTTTAGGGCAGAGCTGATGTAATTGGCGCAATGCTTTTTGTTGTAAATTACGCTCAACAACAGCGCTATTTTCATCCGGTAAATGCACTGCTCTTAGCATATTTAAGAGTTGTAATGCGCCTTGCTGGCGGGCGGTTGGCTTACACTCTTGTAACTGTGTTGCTCCAATTACCATGCCGCCAATGCGATCTTTTTGTGCGACGGTCAGCCAGCAAAGAAGGCTCGCAAGATGGGCTGCTTGCACCGATTTATACAGTAAGGTTGAACCAAATTGCATCGTACTGGAGAGGTCAACGACCAGCATGACTGGGCATTCGCGTTCTTCAGCAAACAGCTTGGTATGTGGTTTACCGGTTCGCGCTGTGACTCGCCAATCAATTGAGCGAATATCATCCCCTTGTTGATAGGGGCGAACTTCGGCAAAGTCCATACCTCGGCCTTTCTTGCGGCTTTGGTGCTGGCCACTAAGGTGAGACCAAATACTCAGTGCTGGCGGAAGCCAGCGTATTGATTGCCGTTGGTAGTGCATAAGCTCGGCCAGCGACAGATTTATGCCATCACTATGGGCGGGGAGTTTCATGCGCTAGTTACCAGTGTTAGAAGTTTATCGATGATGTGATCGGCGCTGATCCCTTCCGCTTGTGCTTCATAACTGCGCAGTAAGCGGTGACGCAAAACAGGGTAGGCCATTTGCATCACGTCATCGGGGGTGACGAAATCGCGACCATCGAGCCATGCATGTGCACGCGCGCAGCGATCAAGGGCAAGGGTTGCGCGTGGGCTGACCCCAAGTTGTAACCAACTGGCTAATTCATCGCTATATTTTTTGGGTTGACGCGTCGCCATGACAAGGCGAATGATGTATTGCTCGACTTCTTCAGCCATGTGCAATTGCAGTGCTGCTTGGCGGGCGGCAAAGATGGATTGTTGCGATAAATGCACTGGCTCATGTTTCTCTAAGCCCAACGCTTCGCCACGGTTCAAGCGTAAGATATCTAACTCACTGGTGCCATTGGGGTAATCGACTTGCAATTGTAATAAAAAGCGATCTAATTGCGCTTCGGGAAGTGGGTATGTCCCCTCTTGTTCGATCGGGTTTTGTGTCGCCATGACTAAGAACAAGTCAGGGAGTTGGTAGGTTTTTTTACCGACGGTGATCTGCTTTTCAGCCATCGCTTCCAGCATCGCCGCTTGGACTTTGGCTGGGGCACGGTTAATTTCATCAGCGAGAACTAACGAATGGAAGATTGGCCCCGATTGAAATTCAAAACTGCCTGTTTCAGGGCGATAAATATCGGTACCGGTTAAATCAGCAGGCAAGAGGTCGGGGGTAAATTGTAAGCGGTGAAAGCTTCCTTCGATGCAATCGGCGAGAACTTTTACAGCCCGTGTTTTAGCTAGCCCTGGAGGACCTTCCACTAAGATATGCCCATCGGCGAGCAAAGCAATGAGTAGTTGCTTAACCAGTTCTGGCTGGCCAATTACTTGTGTTTCTAGGTAGCGGTTTAACGACTGAAACGTTGTATTTAGTGATGCTGTAGTCATCGGTGTTTGTCCCTTTTTACAATTTGCTCGTCCACTGTGACCGTTTTGAGGTCAGTTGGTTTCGTAAAAAATATGTCTAATCGTAAATAGGTTTAAACGGAAATCAATAGTTGTATCATAGTGATAGGAGATAACGAAAAAAAACGATATTTGCTTATGCTGCCATGTTGAGGTTGTCATATTGATGGTGAAATACACAATGATGACGCTGCAAACGCAGTCTTGGTGGTTTAGTGTCCACTTAGTCTGTTTTAGGTGAATTTTACTTTGACACTGTTGTGCCTCATCGGTATTATGCGCACCACACGGAGAGATGGCTGAGTGGTTGAAAGCACCGGTCTTGAAAACCGGCATACGTTAATAGCGTATCTAGGGTTCAAATCCCTATCTCTCCGCCACTTTCAAAACGAATAAGCCGCTGATTTATCAGCGGCTTTTTTGTATCTTGGCATTTCCTTCCAGCAATGGCTTCACACGAGCCGCTACAAACAAACGTATACGAGCAAAAGATACGTTATCTCATCTGAGCATCAATCTGAAAGCGTGAAGATTTGAGCGTACAAACTCAAAAACGTATAGACGTGATACTGATTACTTAAATGGGTTTGGACTATGACCATGGATAGGCTCGCCTGAGGCAGGGTGAGTGAAGTAAATATCGCTGGCATGGAGCATTAAGCGTGGTGAGATGTCACTCGCTTCAAGGCTGTTATAAAGATCACAACCTAAAATAGGGTGACCAAATTCAAGGCTATGGATCCGTAATTGATGGGTGCGACCTGTTATGGGGGTGTATTGCACTAACGTTCGAGGCGGGTTATCCAGGCGGCGAATGACCTGATAGTCACTAGTGGCACTTTTCCCCGTACAGTGGCAAATCTTTACGCGGGGAAACAGAGCTTTATCTTTAGCGATAGGGGCGGAGATTTGGCCACTGTCAGCGTCAACCCACCCAGCTAGCATAGCCAGATAGCGCTTTTGCACTGTTCGTGCTTGAAACTGATGATTCAGGCTCTTAGATGCAGCGTTGTTAAGCCCCACCACCATAACGCCAGACGTTCCCAAATCTAGCCGATGGGGTAATTTAGCATCCACAAAAGCCAGCGTCGCTTTTTGATCTTGGGTAGCGCATTGACCGTTAACTAAACGGTAATGCACTGAATCCCAATTGAGCCGGTTTTTACCGGATAAACTTAATAAACCACTCGGCTTATTGATCAATAAAATATCATCATCTTGATAAAGGATCTCTACCCGCGCCAGACACTCAGGTGCAACAAAATTATCAACGATTTCATTTGTAGATGAGTCTGGTTTCGACATTTAAGGGACCTGATGTGATAAGTGGGAGAAGGTTTATATAATGGATCAGTTAAGTTGGCTACTACTTTATAGACTTAACCGCCTTCATCAGGGTTTTGTTGAACTCATCCGGTTTTTCTAACATTGGGAAGCGTCCATATCATTAACAAAGCCCATTAAAACCCGCAGTACCTTCTTACCAAGTGTAGGTTAGCTTTTCTTATCGCTGTTCGATACATGCTTCATTGAGACAGATGTGCGCGATACAGTGTTTTTCACCCATGAATCAACTTCACTTGTGACAAACTTATCAGAATCACGCATTTAAGGTAACGTTCCCGAAAGTATCGATATATCATCCGTTCAGATACAAAAAGTGAAGTAATCAATACAACTGATTTCTATTTTTCTTCAAAATAGGGCTTATACATCAACAATTATAAGCTCAGATACGCTTACGAATTGTTTTGGGAACGTTTGCAGCAAGCCAAAACAATCAATGTGAGAATATAAGAATGAAACTACACACTTTAGCGGTTGCTGTAACAATGGGGCTAATGACTACATCGGTATTAGCAAGTGAAGACGTTGCAGCATTAGAGCAACGTATTAATGCATTAGAACAAAGAGTTGTACAAACAGAGCAGGTTTCTACCGAAGCAAATGAAAAGGCTTCTTCGTTTGAATTTCACGGCTATGCACGCTCTGGGTTATTGATTAACGATGACCTAAACGGCGCGACAGGCACAGGACCTTATATGACGGCTGCAGGTGCCATTGGCGCGCCAGTTGGACGACTTGGTGTAGAAGATGATCATTACGTTGAAGCGAACTTGATTCATAAGCGCTTTGCAGATGATGGTTCTAGTGCCTTGTTTCGTATCATGTTAGCCGACAGTACTGAGACAAATAACGAGTGGACAGCCAGCGAAAGCCAGTTGAACGTACGACAAGTGTATTCAGAATTGAACCGTCTGAGCATGTTCTCTGAATCTGAGGCGTTTTCTGAAGCAACATTCTGGGCAGGTAAACGATTCGATCGCGACAATTTTGATATTCACTTTGTCGATTCGGATATTGTCTTCTTATCAGGTACTGGTGCGGGCGTTTACGACGTTCAGATGAGCGACAACTGGAAAGCGAATTTCTCTATCTATGGCCGAGACTTTGGTGAGATTGATAGCTCATCAACAGATGTAGAAAACTATATTGCAACCATGAATAACCGTATTGGCCAATGGCAAGTGATGTTGAGTGGCATGACCTCAGCAGACAATGACAGCCGCCTAAATGGCGCTGCTGAAAGCGGTGTACACGCAATGTTTGCGTACCATGGAGACAACTTCTTTGGTTTGAGGGAAGGCTTCTCTAAAACGGGTATGTTAGTTGGTAGCGGTCTAGGTGCTGAGCTAAAAGGCATCGGTTCCAATGGTGGTCTACTGGATGACGCAAAAGCCGTTCGTCTGTTTAGCTACGGTGTGACTCGCATTGGTAACAACTGGCGTTTAGCGCCTGCGTTAATGGCGGAGCATAGCCAAGACCGTCTTAAAAAGAATGACGAGTTTACTTGGGCTTCTTTGAACGTTCGATTAGCTCAAGAGTTTACAGAGAACTTTGAGATGGTTTACGAGGGTTCATTGCAATACATGGATTTGGATAACGCAACGGAACAAGCCAGTGGTGGTTTCTATAAAGCCACGGTAGCGCCTACGTTAAAGCTATCAACCAGCACAGGCTTTTTTGACAGACCAGAGCTGCGTTTTGCTGTGAGTTATGTTGACTGGAGTGAAAACTTAAATGGGTACTCCATTAGCACAGATCCTGATGCAGCGACCATGGGAGAGGGCGGAGAAGTCCTATTTGCATTGCAGATGGAAACTTGGTTCTAACTCTCGTTTAGAGGGCGAGTTCTGTTCGTGATGTGATATCAACATCAATAAAATGCCAACCCTTGAGGTTGGCATTTTTGTATCTCGAATTTGGCTTAGTTAGCAAGACTCTCTTTCGATGGTGGTAAATGTCAGCACCATCTTACTCATTTCAAAACCTTTTTTCTCAATACGGTCTAGAAGCAGTTTAGCTCCATTTTCTCCTGCTTTATCAAAAGCATAGTTGAATGTGGAAAGCGTTGGAGTACATACTGAGGCGAGCTCATCGTCACCGACACCAAGGACCAACACATCCTTTCCAGGGACAAGCCCGGCTTCTTGAATAGCTTTTATTGCACCAAGCGCGATACGGTCCGTGGCACAAAACAAACCATCTAATTTGGAGTGCTTACTTAGATGCTGCTTAGCCAGTTTATACCCTGAGTCAATGGTGAAATCGCCACGAGCGTGAAATTGCAGCGTGAGATCGTTGAATTGAAGCGATTGGACAAACCCTTCCGATCTCATTTTATCAACTGCAATATCGTCACCTTGTACACCAATAAACCCCATATTCTTACACCCTTTCGATATGAGGCGATTGCCAGCTTCAAATCCGACGCGCGTATCATCGTGCACAATACTCGGGATGTTAAACATCGAGCCGTCTTGACCAACCAACACCACCGGTACTGCAGAGCTTTGAATCGCTTTGACTAATTTGTTGTCGAGGTGGGTCGCGTACAGGATGATGCCTTCAACACGTTTCTGATTAAATATCTGAATATATTCGAGTTCTTTGTGGTGTGCTTGGTGCGTGCTCGCTAATAGAACATGCTTGCCCGCTTGCTCTAATACTGCGGTTAAACCGTCAACCCCTTGAGAGGTGGCGTGGGAAGAAACCCTAGGAACAATCACCCCAACGAGGTTGGTTTTCTGAGACTTTAAGTCTTTAGCGACTTGGTTTGGGAGATAGCCACACTCTTCTACCGCTTTACGAACCTTAACCTTGGTCGCTTCTTTCACGCCATACTCATCGTTGATTACTCTTGAGACCGTCGACTTGGAAACTCCAGCGAGACGAGCGACATCATGAAGACTAGCCATTATAAATATCCATTTGTAATTTTAGTTTTGGGACGGTTTGCAAACAGAGTATCAAATTTCCCTGTTATCAAGAGATTTTAACCCTGTCTTCTCATCTTAGGGAGATAATTTGAAGATCATTCTCACACTATTGAGCAGTTATCTTTGATCATTTGTTGTTTCTAGGCAAAAATTTGTTTTGCAAACGTTCCCGAGAAATTCAAAGGCTCAAATGACAATCCAATGGGGTATGTAATGAATTATCCAAAAATAGCAAAAGAGCTGCTCACTCTATTAGGTGGTAAAAGTAATATCACTGCACTCGCACACTGTGCGACTCGTCTGCGCCTTGCGGTTGCAGATCAAGACAAAATTGATGAACAGGCGATTGATAACCTAGAAGGGGTCAAGGGCCAGTTTAAAGTAGCGGGTCAATATCAGATCATCTTTGGTTCAGGCATCGTTAACCAAGTTTATGCTGAGCTGGCTAAGCTGACGGAAATGACGGAAATGTCGACCAACGACGTGGCGTCAGCGGGTGCTGATAACCAAAATATTGTGCAACGCGCTGTGAAAGGCCTGTCTGATATTTTTGTACCTATTATTCCTGCGATTGTTGCTGGTGGTCTGTTGATGGGTATCTACAACCTATTGACGGCTCAAGGCTTGTTTATTGATGGCAAATCTTTAATTGACGCCAATCCGGGCTTGACCGACTTAGCAAACATGATCAATACATTTGCTAATGCCCCTTTTGTGTACTTACCTATTTTATTAGCATTTTCAGCTAGTAAGAAGTTTGGTGGTAACCCATACCTCGGCGCGGCTTTAGGTATGTTGATGGTTCACCCAGACCTTCTTAATGGTTGGGGCTTCGGTGGCGCATCGGTGTCGGGCAGCATTCCAGTTTGGAACATTTTAGGCTTTGAAATTGAGAAAGTGGGCTATCAAGGTTCAGTACTGCCAGTTCTTGTTTCTGCGTTTATTCTAGCGAAAGTCGAGCTTAGCCTACGTAAAGTGGTGCCTTCGGTTCTGGATAACTTGCTTACGCCGCTATTGGCAATCTTCGTGACTGGTCTTCTGACATTCACCGTTGTTGGTCCATTTACACGTGATATCGGCTTCTTATTGGGGGATGGCCTGAACTGGTTATACAACAGCGCTGGTTTCATTGGTGGTGCGGTGTTTGGTTTGATTTATGCGCCATTTGTAATCACAGGTATGCACCATAGCTTTATCGCAATCGAAACTCAGTTGCTTGCGGATATCGTAACGACAGGCGGCACGTTCATCTTCCCTATCGCAGCGATGTCTAACGTGTCACAAGGTGCGGCGGCACTGGCTGTTGGTTTCATGACTCGCGATACAAAAATGAAGAGTATTGCGATTCCTTCTGGTGTGACAGGTCTGCTTGGTATTACTGAGCCTGCAATGTTCGGTGTGAACTTGAAGCTTCGCTACCCATTCATTGCTGCGGTTTGTGCTGCTGCGGTTTCAAGCGCATTTATCACTATGTTCAATGTGAAAGCACAAGCCCTGGGTGCGGCGGGTATTCCTGGCATCATCTCAATATCGCCAGAAAAAATTGGCTACTACGTGGTAGGTATGATTATCGCGTTCGTGACAGCCTTTGCACTGACCGTTGTTTTAGGTCTGCGTGAGCGCAGCAAACAAAACATTAAAGCAACAGCTTAACGTTTCTCCCTAGAAGTGAAGCCCCCCTTTTCACTTCATTTCCTAAGCTTTGGGGTGCTAGCTAGGTGATTTGGCTTGGCTAGCCTTTTTATATTTTTACATGACAGCGTGAAATATCACATTGTATTCGGTTGTCATGATTTTCATTTCTAAGGTAAGAAAGATGAATCAAGTTTGGGTAACTGGAGACGCAGTCGTCGACCTCATTCCGGAGACTGACGCGACATTATTGAAATGTCCGGGCGGTGCTCCTGCCAATGTCGCGGTAGCGATTTCTCGCCTTTTAGGCAAAAGCGCATTTTTCGGCCGAGTGGGTAACGACCCGTTTGGCACTTTTATGGAAGTGACTCTGCAAAAGGAAGGTGTGAATACCGAGAGTTTGGTGAAGGACCCTGAACAACGCACGTCAACCGTGGTGGTTGATCTTGATGGCCAAGGCGAGCGCAGCTTTACGTTTATGGTTAAGCCAAGTGCTGACCAGTTTATGTCTGTTGAAGACATTCCCGAATTTAAGAAAAACGAGTGGCTACATGTCTGCTCAATCTCTTTGGCCAATGAACCAAGTCGAAGCAGCACGTTTGAAGCCATCCGGCGCATGAAAGCTGCGGGCGGTTACATCAGCTTCGATCCAAACCTTCGCGATGAAGTGTGGCAAAACCCGTCTGAAATCAAGTCTGTTGTTATGAAAGCGGTTGAGTTGGCTGATGTGATTAAATTCTCAGAAGAAGAGTTGGATTTCTTGACCGATTCGACGTCGATGGAACAAGGTTTGGCTCATATAGCAGAGCTTAACAGCACGCTAGTTCTGGTTACGCAGGGCGCGAAAGGCGTTTGGCGAGTCTTTGAAAACCAAGGCGAGTTAATTTCTGGTCGTTCAATGACTCCAGTCGATACCACTGGGGCAGGTGATGCCTTTGTTGGTGGCTTACTTGCAAAGCTTTCCCAACATGAAGAGTGGAACAATCAACAAGTGGTTGATTCTGCAATCCAGTGGGCGAATGGTTGTGGTGCATTAGCAACGACGCAAAAGGGGGCGATGACAGCCCTTCCAACACAAGACGCGCTTGCTCAGTTTATTAACTCTGATCAGTTTGTTATCTCGGCTCAGTCGACTAAGGAAGATTCCTCAAGTATGGCGAACACTGAGGGGAATGTATGAGTTTGAATTCGAACTGGACAGTAGAGCAAAGATATCGTCGTGTAGAGCAGATATCTCAAGACAGTATTGATGCGATGGTAAAGCTTCGCAAACAAGACGCTGGATACCCTGACTACCATATTGCGCCTAAGTTCGGCCTGCTCAATGACCCGAATGGCTTGTGTTTCTTTAATGGTGAGCACCATCTATTTTACCAGTGGACGCCGGTTGGTCCTGTCCATGGTATGAAGTATTGGTATCACCTTTCTACCAAAGATTTCGTTCATTTCGAAGACCACGGTATTGGCCTGCACCCAGACCAAGATTACGATTCTCACGGTGTTTATTCTGGTGGAGCATTGGTTGAAAACGACAATGTACTGTTGTTCTTTACTGGCAACAAACGTGATGAAAATTGGCTGCGAGTGCCAACCCAGTGTTTTGCGAAGATGTCTGTCGACGGCAAAATAGAAAAGCACGGCGTGGTTATCGAAAACGAGCACTACACAGAACATTTCCGCGACCCAAAAGTGTGGAGGCAGGGTGATGACTATCTGATGGTTGTGGGGGCTCAAACTCCCGAAGAGACTGGTTCAATGGCGTTGTATCGCAGCCGTGACCTGATGAACTGGCAGCACAAAGGCCCAATTCAAACTCGTTACAACAACCTTGGCTATATGTGGGAATGCCCAGATTTTTTTGAAATAGATAACCAGTCGGTGATGCTGTTTTCTCCGCAGGGCGTGTCCAGCGATAACCCATACGATTTCAAAAATATCTATTCTGTGGCTTATATAGTCGGCGATCGCCTAAATCTAGATTCAGCGGAATTAGAGAACCACCAAGACATCGCGCAGCCAGATTACGGATTTGATTTTTACGCACCTCAGACTTACTTGGATGACTCAGGTCGTCGGATAATGATTGCTTGGGTAGGTCTGCCTGAGATTGATAC
This sequence comes from Thaumasiovibrio clandestinus, assembly GCF_047250365.1. NCBI lineage: Bacteria > Pseudomonadati > Pseudomonadota > Gammaproteobacteria > Vibrionales > Vibrionaceae > Thaumasiovibrio > Thaumasiovibrio clandestinus. The sequence continues at coordinate 46,485 of NZ_JBLBVL010000007.1, read as the reverse complement.
ACCATCCATCAAGCATCAATGGGCGGGTATGCTCTCGTTACCTCGTGAACTTCAAATCCAAGGTGGCTATCTTGTTCAGTCTGTTTTACCTGAACTTAAAGCGTTGAAAGGCGAAGCTGTCGCGGTTGAGAAGGCTCTTGAGCTGGATACGACGAGCTTCATGGTTCGGCTCGAAACGGATACGGAAGCGGAAATTGACGAGTTTGAGTTGAAGCTTGCAAACGCCGCAGGCGATAACATCGTGTTCAGTGCCACGGCGACGGAATTTACTCTTGATCGGAGCAAGATGTCTCAGCTCTACGCGGAAGAGTTTGGCTGTGTGAGGAAAGCGCCGAGGTTGAACATCAAGCAAACCATCGAAGTTTATGTAGACAAGTCGGTGATCGAAATCTTTATTAATGGCGGTAAACATACGATGACGAGCCGCTTCTTTATCGATAACTTAAGCTCGCTTTCCGTCAAAGGTGACGTAAAAACCGTTTTCCACCCTATGAATGCAATTAAAGGACTTGATGGTTAAGTTACCTTAATAACTAAACCGAGCTCGGTTTAAGCCGTCACCATGAGCCTCATTTTTCCAGTGATTGTGAGATTCAGTGATGGCTTTTTAGTGTGAGGCAATAAACAAAGCCCTTTATGGACTTAACCGCCTTCATCAGGGTTTTGTTGAACTCATCCGGTTTTTCTAACATTGGGAAGTGCCCAGTGTCTTCAATGTAGTAAATACTGTAGTCTTTAATGTGTTTCTTATTCTCTGCCGAGTTTGTTGGCCATAATCGAGCATTCACCAGAACGACTGGCACATTAACGCTCTTATACACGCGACTGGCTTCACCGCTGACATATTGACCTAAGTAGTGACGAAATTGGTTGATAGCAATGGCGGGTGGTGCAGACGCCATATCTGCCGTTACCCAATAAAGCAACTCTTCTTCTACCTCTTGTGGCAACGACTCTTTTACGAACGCTGTCATCCCACGTTGAAAGTCATCTTCAAAGGGTTTGGTCATTAGATCAAGGTCGTCTTGCGATAATTCTATCGCCACGTTTTGTGACGTATCGACACCAATAATGCCAATCACTTTGTTCGGCATTAACTTCGCCGCTTCGGCGATAATCCCACCCCCCATCGAGTGCCCTATCAAGATGACAGAGTTTAGATTTTCTTTCTCAATAACGGCTTTAATGTCATGAGCGAAAGAGAGCATGGTGAATTCTTGTCGGTTGAACGATGAGTGTCCATGTCCTGCCAAGTCCATAGAGATCACTTTGTAATCTTCTGAAAAATAGCTAATTTGATTTCGCCATAGCCTGCTATCTAAACTCCAACCGTGAATGAAGATAAGTGCAGTCTCCCCGTCTGCGGTCACGCTATAAGCGATTTTCTCAGCGTCACTGGAGATGGCGACACCATACTCAACGGCTGTATTGCTAGCTAACACCACCACGCTGCTCAATGACATGAATACGAAGAATGTCATCGTCAAAATTAAACGTTTCATCGTTTCTCTCTGCTTATCTTCCAAGCGCACACACGTAGCGCTCTCTATCAATATAGTCACTATAAACTGTGAAGTTATAAACAGGTCAAGATTGATTTTGCGAGAGGTGAAATAGCGCCAGCGCGACGAAATTAATGGTACTCAAGGTTAAGCTAAATTGGCTCAGCCTAGCTATGAGCTGACAAGCATTGCTAGCTCATCTTTGCCCCATTGTGATTTACGAAGCAGTCTTATACTCCTCAAACTAAGTGATAGTTAGTCTAATTATAGCTATTAGGAGTCCACAAACTCATCGACCAGAAAGTCGATGAGTTTGTGGACTCGTTTTGCAAGATGTTTGCGGGATTGGTAAAGGATGTTTATCGCTATATCATCCATCACGTAGCCCTCAAGTAAGAGGGTTAAATCGTGTTTATCAATGTAAGGCTGAACGATTACAGATGGCAAACACGTCACTCCCTCGCCAGCAATAGCTGCCTCTAACAACACCATGACATCATTGGATTTGAATTGACCAGATACAGGCACCTGTATGGGGAGATCTGTACTTGCATCCGAGTTCTTGCGCAGACACAAGTTACTGCCTAGATTGATGTGCAGTAGACAATTATGAGTGACTAAGTCGCGAGGTTTAGAGGGTCTTTCATGGCTTTTCAAATAACTTGGTGCAGCACAAACTACAGAGTGGCAAGTAGTTAGTTGGCGAGACACCATCCGATGATCTTGCTCTTTGCCTATCTGGATAACGATATCAAAAGGCTCTTTTGCTAAGTCAATATATCGCTCAGTAAGTATGACTTCTACCGAAATTTTGGGGTAAATTGAGATAAATTGGCGTATTAATTTTGCTATATGGGATTGCCCAAAAGACACACTACAAGCGACTCGAATCAAGCCTTGAGGTTCAGCGTCATCTCTGCTTGTGATATGCGTGACACTATCGTTTAGTGATAAAATTTGTCGATAATATGGTAGGACATCTTCCCCCGCACTGGTTATTTGCAATCTTCTTGCATGTCGACTCAGTAACGTCACACCCAAGCATTTCTCAAGTGATGCGAGGTGCCTCGTTGCCATGGATCTTGACATCTCCAGTTTACCTGCCGCTGCGGTTAAGCTGCCTAAATTGACCACTTCTACAAACACGCGCATTCCTGTGATTTTATCCATAGCACACCTCTTAACTGTTCGATTAGTGCAACTCAATGTAGCATAAAAAGCGGTTTATCTGTGCATTTAAAGAAATTATGATAGTTTCAACTCACAATTAGGGTACTTAATCATGTCTAAGTTTTTAACTAATTTAATCGCCACTTGTTGTCTTTTTAGTTCAAGTGCATTCGCGCAACCTTTGACACCAGACGACCTTGTGGGATGTCCATCTGAGACTATCAACGCCGCATTTTCTGAATTTGGCCGCACTGGAAAAATGGATAGAGAGCTTAACCGTTGGCTAAATAATGCAGAAGGACAGTATATTAAACCCTATGAGGCATTTGATAATGTTTATTATGTCGGCGTATGTTGGGTGTCATCTTGGCTTATAAAAACAGATGACGGTGCTGTATTAATTGATACGCTTACGGGGCCGTTTTCTGAACAGCTGATACGTAATATAGAGAGTGTGGGCGTAAAACCAGAGGATATTAAATTGGTTCTTATGACGCATGGACACTTTGATCATACGGGTGGCGCAAGTCATCTAAAAGAGCTATCGAATGCCCAGTTTGTTATGACGAAGGAGGGGTGGCTAGAGGCCTTTGAAGATGCAAATAAGAAACCAAAAGCTTATTGGGACAGTCGTTTTCTAGCTGAAGCGGATATCGTCGCTAAAGATGGAGACTCGTTCACTGTTGGAGGCAAAGAGTTTATATTGTTGAGTACTCCAGGTCACACTTGGGGGACGGCCTCTTATGTTTTTGACGTTCAAGATGGCGAAAATACATATCGAGCTATCTCGATTGGTGGTTTAGGGTTAAATGCTATAGACGGGCCAGAACAGGTTGAAGCTTACATCCAAAGCATCGAGCGAATTGAAGAACTCGTAAATGCTAGCGAGCACCCAATCTCAGTTCATCTAACTGCGCATCCTTTCAGCAATGGTATGACAGAAGCAAGTAAACTTATTGATTCTAGGGGAGACGACTATAAACATCCCTTTGTTGACAAGCAAGGCTTAATTGAGCAACTACGCACGCTTAAAAAAGGTGCTGAAGAACGCTTGGCACTTGAGAAACAGAAACAATAACTTTTACTATTTCTTTAGGAGAAAAATAACTCCTTAGTCGAAGGTTTGCACTTATTTGTGATATGGGAAATATGAAACTATCGGCAATATTTTGGAGGTTGCAAATATCCTTTGATCTATCTAATGGTTTAGTACATTTGTACTAAACCATTTTTGTCCATCTTTGAGCGAGCGGTTGTGGCTAGCTCATGTTGTGGCTAGCTCAGATCTTTCTTGACTTGGGAGCAGTAAATAACCTAGTATTTTCCCATCATTTCTATAGGAGTTTGCGCCAACATGAACAACTAAACCTGTCATCCATTAATCATTTTATTTTTTGGTTTACAGGGTTAGTAGGCGTAGCTCACTGTCCGATATTTCGTTGCAAGCATAATTTCTTTCGTTGAATCGCCGGTATAGGCGTGCATGTTCGCATCGATTTCATCTCTAGATTTATCTCAAGCTGCGGCTGTTGTCCCTGTTATGCAGGAGGCAAATTATGCCAATCTTACAAGTTAACAATATCAGTCATCAATTTGGTAATGGCGAGACGCTGTTTCAACAACTATCGTGTTCAATGACTAAGCGTCGCGTCGGCCTAGTTGGGCGCAATGGTGTTGGTAAATCATTGTTTGCATCGATACTTAGCGGTGAACAACGTCCATCAAGCGGCAGCGTAACATTACCGAAATCATTTGCTGTGTATCGTCAGCAACCTTCACATCTGTTATCGAGCGATCTCTCTATTGCTCAGTTTTTGAGCAAAGATGAAGTGCTTGATGCGCTTAAACAGATTGAATCTGGCGATTGCGGCGAACATTGGTTCGAAATAGTGGGTGAGCAGTGGGACTTACCAGCGCGACTTTCAGAGCAGCTTAAAGCCATGGGTTTGCCTGCAGAGTTGGACTTTCCCTGTGCTCAACTTAGTGGTGGGCAATTAGCGCGATTACAGTTGTGGCAGTTGTTTGAGAGTGAGGCGCAGTTACTGATCCTCGATGAGCCATCTAACCACCTCGATACACAAGCAAAGCAGTGGTTAATTGAGTCGATGTACAGCTTTTCAGGAGCGATTCTACTGATCAGTCATGATCGTGAATTGTTACGTGAAATGGAAGAAATCTGGGAGCTATCTGGGCTAGGCTTGCAAGTGTTTGGTGGTAACTACGATGTTTATGCCGAGCAGAAGCACGCTGAATTACACGCGCTTGAACGCCAGTTAACCAGCGTCGATAAACAGAAGAGGCAACTAGAGGAACAAGCGCAGCGTAATCGAGAGAAAGCCGAACAAAGAGCAGCGTTGGGCAATAAGCTGCGCAAAGAGGGCAGTCAGCCAAAAATCTTGCTCGATGCTAAGAAGGACAAAGCAAGTGCCCGTGCGTCTAACCGGAGCAAGAACCAGCAACTTCGGCAAGCGCATTTGCAAGAGAAAGAGCAAAGTTTGCAAGCGCGAAAAGAGCAAATGAAAGGGCAAAGGCTGTACTTGGCGGATAAGCAACATGGCCGTTCGCGCAAAGTCGTGTCGATGCTTGAAGCGGTTTTGGCATTTGGTCGTGCTGAGCCAATTACCCTACAAGTTTATGCTGATGACAAGCTTCATTTGTTGGGTAAAAACGGAAGCGGCAAATCGACGCTGTTGAAAACGCTACTGGGTGAATTTTCGCATAAAAGTGGTGAGCTAAAAGTCAACACACCGCTGTATTACCTCGACCAGCATTTTGGTGCGATTCACCCACAATTGTCGATGTTCGATAACCTGATGCAGCATTGTGAGGGGATGAAAGAAAGCGATGCTAGAACCTTATTGGCGGGTATTGGCTTTCGTCGTGACAGTGTGTTTCGCCGTGGCAAGGTACTCAGCGGTGGCGAAAAGATGAAACTGGCGATGCTGATTGTGAGTCATCAACCAGCTCAGCCATTGTTGCTGCTTGATGAGCCAGATAACCATCTCGACCTCGACTCCAAAATTATGCTTGCACAGGCACTGAATCAGTATGGCGGTGGTTATATTCTTATCAGCCATGATAATGACTTTGCGAATGAATCAGGGGTTAAGAGACATTTCGAGTTGTAGATGCTTGCAATGGAATATACAAGACGTTGCAGCCTAACAAGTCATACGCAAGCACATTGTCTGTGTGAGGAAGGCATCTTGCGAGAAAACGTCTCAACAATCGCCTTATTCCTTTGGTTAATATTTCATCTGTAAGCTAACTCATGTATAAAGGCGCTATGAAGATACCTAAAAGAATACAGCCTTTAGTTGACGATGGTTTAGTCGACGAGGTGAAAAGCCAATTAATGAGTGGCAAAGAGGCTTCAGTGTATATCGTACGCTGTGGCGAGACGATCCGCTGTGCCAAGGTGTACAAAGAAATAAGCCAGCGCAGCTTTAAGAAAGCGGCTGCTTATCGAGAAGGCCGAAAGGTGCGAAATAGCCGTCGGGCTAGAGCGATGGAAAAAGGCTCTGGTTTTGGACGAGAACAACAGGAAAGAGTTTGGCAAAGTGCAGAGGTGGATGCTTTGTACAAACTGGCCGCCGCTGGCGTTAGGGTACCGGAACCTTTTGGCTGCTTCGATGGCGTTTTGTTGATGGAGCTGATTACTGATGACGAAGGTTATGTTGCTCCAAGGCTGAACGATGTCGTGATGTCACCCGAACAGGCAATTGAAGATCATCAGGTTATGATGACATATGTGGTGAAAATGCTCTGTGTTGGTTTGATACATGGAGATTTGTCTGAGTTTAACGTGCTTGTTGATGAATATGGCCCGGTTATTATTGATTTACCGCAAGCGGTGGACGCCTCTGCCAATAATAATGCAGAGTGGATGCTGACTCGCGATATCAATAACATACGTGACTATTACGCACAGTTTGCGCCAGAACTTCTTACCACTGAATATGCGAAGGAAATTTGGTCTTTGTATGAGAAAGGGGATTTAAAACCAGACAGCGAGTTAACTGGTAAATTTAAGCAAAGCGAAACGCTGGCTGATATTGACGCAATAATGCATGAAATTGATGCGGCCCGAATCGAAGAACTAAAACGCCGTGAGCGCATCAAAGAAGTCAAAGAAGGAATAGACGAGAGCAAATTTAATTGGGCTGAATCCCAATAAATTGTTGCTTCAAATAGCGACTAACACTCTAATTGAACGAACTTAGCTTTACCTTTTTAAGTTGAGTCGTTCAGACGCGCAGCGTTTGGCAACGCAATGAACGATTGTGAGATGTTAAATCAAGCGGTAGCGAAAGATCTCCTGCAATATTTATTGTCATAGGCAGCAATCATTCTTTTTAGATAGAAGCTCTACAGATGGCAGTGTTTTTCGCCGTTCAATGACCAGCATTACGAAAAATCGGTAACGCACTACTATGAGTGTTAACTATGGAAGCCCATTAACGTACCAAGTAGTGGTGATGGCTGTAGTGGTGATGGTTGCGTGGAAGAAGGTTCATGTGGAGGACGTGGGTGAGCGCATGGTGATTATTTGTCATATCTTTAGATAACGATATATTTGCTGTGCTTTTTTAATTCGTGTAAGAAATGGATTTTCGTTAAAAAGTGAATGTTATAACCACCGAAATGCTTCGTGTTCTAATGAATTGTGATATGATCCGTGTTCATTTTCCGCTCTGAGGCGAGTTGATATTGGTGATGGATAGCCACTCTCTTCTCAATTGCTAGGAGCACAACAAGGAGTTGCTTTTGTCCACGGACTTGAACAAGCCAGTCTTTTTTTCTTCAGTTACTTTCATCTCTCTTTTGGTCATCTTCGGTGTTACCATGCCGGCCGAGCTAGAATCCATTTTTTCTGTACTCCAGCACTGGTTAGTACAAAAGGTGAGCTGGTTCTATTTAGCCACTGTCGCAATTATTCTTGTCTTCCTCATTTTTGTGATGTGCAGTCGCTTAGGTGATATTAAGTTAGGCCCCGATCATGCTGAGCCAGAATATAGCTTAGGTCCATGGTTTGCCATGCTATTCTCTGCAGGGATAGGCATTGGTTTGGTTTTCTATGGTGTATCAGAACCGGTGATGCACACAATGTGGCCGCCTACAGGCGAGGCATTTAGTGTTGAGGCGGCTGAACAGGCGCTCAAGATTACGTTTTTCCACTGGGGTATTAGTGCTTGGGCTGTCTACGGATTAGTTGCACTATCCATGGCCTATTTTAGCTATCGTCACAAGTTACCACTATTACCACGTTCAAGCTTATACCCGCTGATTGGCGAGCGTATTTATGGCCCAATTGGTCATGCTGTTGATGCCTTTGCGGTAATCGGCACACTCTTTGGTGTGGCAACATCGTTGGGTTACGGCGTTATGCAGGTTAATGCCGGTCTTAATTATCTATTCGATGTCGAAGTGTCTTCGCAAGTTCAGATGTGGCTAATTGTTATTATTACCTTGTTTGCGACGATCTCGGTCGTACTTGGGTTAGATAATGGGATTAAGCAGCTTTCTAAAGTTAATATTGTATTGGCTTTAATTCTGTTATCAATAGTGATTATTTTGGGACCAACTGCGCTTATCATGCAGATGTTTGTCCAAAATACCGGTGCTTACTTAAGCGACCTAGTCACGATGACCTTTAACCTCTATGCCTATGATCCTAAAGAAGAGTGGATAGGGGGTTGGACTATCTTCTATTGGGGCTGGTGGATTTCTTGGTCGCCATTTGTCGGTATGTTTATTGCGCGGATTTCACGTGGTCGAACAATTCGCGAGTTTCTCATTGGTGTATTGCTGATCCCAAGTTTCTTTTGTTTTATTTGGTTTACGGCGTTTGGGAATACGGCAATCAATGCCATCATTAATGGAGGAATGACGTCTCTGGCTGACACTGTTGCTAAAGATGTGCCCGTCGCACTATTTCAGTTCTTTGATATGATGCCTATGTCGAATGTACTATCATTTTTCGGTATTGTATTAATTATCACTTTCTTTGTTAGCTCGTCTGATTCAGGCTCGCTTGTTATCGATACGCTGACATCTGGTGGTGCGATGGAGCCCCCCGTTTGGCAACGTGTTTTTTGGGCATCAACGGAAGGCGTTGTTGCTGCAGCGTTGTTGGGCGCAGGCGGATTGGCTGCATTGCAGACCATGACCATTGTGAGTGCTTTCCCTATCGCAGTGCTGTTGTTAGTGTTTTGCTATGCATTGTTTAAAGCATTGCGTAATGACTATTTGTTGATGAACAGTGTTCAAACACATAATACGTCTGTGCAGTACGCTAAAGTGAACGTTAGCTGGCAAAGCCGTATTTCTGATTTGGTATCCCGTCCTGATCTTGATAAAGCAACATCTTTTATTACCGCGACGGTTCAGCCTGCTTTAATTGAACTTGCTGATGAGATGCAAGCGAATGGCTTGAATGCGCGGATTGAGAAAATCAGTGATTTACGTGTACGAATGGTCGTCAGTAAAGATGAAGTGGAAGACTTCGCTTATGGTATTCGTCTGCAAGAATTTGCAATGCCAAGTTACGCCAGTGAAGAAGAGTCGGATGCGCAGAATGCGTATTATCGAGCGGAAGTCTATCTGTTACAAGGTGGTCAGCAATACGATGTGCTTGGTTATACCAAAGAGCAAATCATTGCCGATGCACTGAGTCAGTATGAGCGTCACTTGCATTTCTTGCATTTAGCATCTTCAGAAGATGCGCCCGATTTAGCGCTATCATAATTTAAACCGAAGCCTTATTGGCAGAAGTATTAAAGCCATTCTAGCACTACCGGCATATCGGTAGTGCTAGAGTGGTTTTTTTTAGTTTCTATCGTATGGGTGAACCGCCATTTTTAGATCATGTGCTTCCATACAGGCATGATTTAAGAAAGGAAATAGGCCCTATGCTCACAGTTCTCAACAGCGGTTCAAGTTTGGTTGGGCAAGCGTTATGCACAAATGGGTTGGGTAATGCAGTTACACATCGGTGCACAGCGTAACAATAATAAACGAAAGTTTAATCTACTGGGTGACGATGCAGGCTTTGACTCCATCGCTGACCGCCCATTAGCGTTTGAATTGGCACATTTACTGGATGAAATGGATCAAACCAATGAGTTACCACGTACTATACTTTATTGCTTAAACCCGCGTGACAACGAAATGATGGCAACGATGATAGGGAACTATCAGAGTGGTGGAATTGCAGGTAAAGTGCAGTTCAGCTCTGGTTGGTGGTTTAATAAGCAAAAAGATGGTACGCAACGTCAAATGGAGCAACTGTCTCAGTTGGGTTTGCTGAGCCAATTTGTTGGTATGCTGACTGACTCTCGTAGCTTCCTATCATATACGCGACACGAGTATTTCCGGCGCATTTTATGTGACATGGTTAGCCGTTGGGCTGAGAATGGCGAAGTACCTAACGATTTATCTCTACTTGGGTCAATGGTTGAAAATATTTGCTTTGGTAATGCTAAGCGCTACTTTGAAGAGAGAACATAATCAATGAAACATATCGCCATTCTTGGTGAATGTATGATAGAGCTGAACGGTAAACCGTTTGGCTTAATGCATCAGACATTTGGGGGTGACACGCTAAATGCTGCGGTTTATCTGAGTCGTGGCCTTGAAGCGAATAATCACCCCGAAACGGTAAAGGTATCGTATGTTACAGCGCTCGGTGAAGATCCCATCAGTCAAGGGATGTTGAAACGCTGGCAAGATGAAGGTATATCGACCGAGCATGTATTGCTCGATTCTAAACGCACGCCGGGCTTATATTTAATTCAGCTAGATGAACAAGGTGAGCGTACTTTTTTATATTGGCGTAATCAATCTGCTGCGCGTTACTTATTACAACACAAAGATTTTGACCATTTGAAATCTGCGTTGCAGCAAGTAGATATGATCTTTTTGAGTGGTATAAGCCTTGCCATTTTGCCAGAAGAAGACTGTGCTCAACTGTTGTCCATGTTAGCAGAATTAAAGCAACAGGGTGTTGAAATTGCGTTTGATAGCAACTTTAGACCAGCATTATGGCCAGAGGATGGTCATTGCCGAGTTAAGTCCGTTTATCAAGCGATGTATCAGCTAACGGATTTAGCATTGGTGACTTATGATGATGAGCAGTTGCTGTGGCAGGACCCAACGCCACAGGATACGTTATCACGTTTAGCAGATCTTGGTGTAGCTAAAGCCGTTGTAAAGCTGGGAGCCGATGGGTGTCTGATTAACGATAGCGAGGCATCTTCGCTACCTTATGCCGTGCCGACTCAGCCAGTTGATATCGTCGTGGATACAACTTCTGCTGGTGACTCGTTTAATGGCGGCTTTTTGTCCGCTTACCTAGCGGGTGAGAATATGGAGAATGCATGCCGTCGTGGCAACGCCTTGGCTGGTATGGTGATTCAACACCGTGGCGCTATTATCCCTAAAGAATTGACACAATCGGTAATTGATGCCGTGAAAGGAATATAAATGTCATCCATTAAAGAACAACTGAAAGCACTAAAAGTTATCCCTGTCATCGCGATTGATAAGGCAGAAGATATTATCCCATTAGGTAAAGTCCTGGTTGAAAATGGCTTACCTGCAGCCGAAATTACCTTCCGCTCAGAGGCTGCAGTAGACGCTATTCGTCTTCTGCGCGAAAGCCAGCCTGAGATGTTGATTGGTGCCGGAACGATACTAAATAAAGAACAAGTTATAGCAGCAAAAGAAGCTGGAGCGACATTTATTGTCTCGCCAGGTTTTAACCCTAAAACTGTACAAGCGTGCCAAGATGTTGGTATTGACATTGTGCCGGGTGTAAATAACCCAAGTACTGTTGAGGCGGCGCTTGAAATGGGTCTAACCACGTTAAAGTTTTTCCCAGCAGAGGCGTCGGGCGGAATTAACATGGTGAAATCTCTTTTGGCACCGTATACCGATATCGAGTTGATGCCCACGGGGGGGATTAACCCTTCTAACATCAATGACTACTTAGCAATACCTCGAGTTTTAGCCTGTGGTGGTACATGGATGGTGGACAAGAAGCTCATAGAAGCTGGCGATTGGGATGAGTTGGCACGCTTGACCCGTGAAGCTGTTAAATCGGTAAATTAGACCAATATTGGTTAAAGGCAGCCCCTTGTTAAGGGGCTGTTTACTCGCAAGAGTATTACTCTCCGAGGCCTGATTCTATTTAACTCATTCTGCTGGGTTAGCCACAATATTTGGGTTGGTTCGATTGGCGGTTCACTGATTGAGTTAACTTTTATTGCAACGAATATTGTTACTATTTACCGACTGTGTCATACGAAAAGTGAATTAGTAATAGAAGATAATAAACCTTAAGTTCATGATTTAATCAGCCGCTATCTTTATGGTTAAATAGCGGCTGCTGATAGGTGCCATTTACATTTTCTTACTTAATAGGCACGTTCTCTATTGCTCTCTCTATAATCTTTAGGGGTTAGATCGAGATCCTTCTTAAATACAGCATACATATATTGCAAGCTAGGATAACCGCAGATCGTTGCTATCTCTGCGATAGGTAAGTCGGTCGATGAGAGTATTTTACATGCGCGCGATAGCTTTGAGTTATGTATTTCTTGGTGAATTGAGTGACCACGCTCATCTTTAAATCGCGTTTCTAAATTAGAGCGAGATACGCCAACATAACTTAGCACTTGATCCACTTTTATTCCATTGCATGCTTGTTGACGAATAAAGTGCATTGCCTGAATGACATAAGGGTCTTTTAACGCTTGGAAATCGGTGCTTTGTCGTTCAAATACTTGTGTTGGTGGAATAACAATACGTGCATTGGGTTTGTCACGATAGTTTTCATCAATAAGCAATTTGTGAAGTATTTTTGCCGCCTCATAACCCATAGATTTACAGCCTTGGCCCACTGAGCTTAGTGATACGCGGGTTAAATGACGGGCAAGCTCTTCGTTATCAACGCCAATGATAGAAAATTTGTCAGGAACCAGTAAATTGAGGTGATCACACATTTGGAGTAGATGTCGAGCGCGGGAGTCAGTAACGGCGATGATCCCCGTTGGTGCAGGTAAGCGCTGCAACCAATCGGCAAGGCGGTTCATGTCATACTGCCATGTTTTTGGTGAGGTTTCATTGCCTCTATACACCGTGCCGCAATAGCCGTTTTGTTTGGTGATGTTCAAGAAGGCTTGCTCGCGCTCAGATGCCCATCGCTTATGATTGCTAGCAGGAAGGCCATAAAAAGCAAAATTTTCCAACCCCTTATCTTTTAGATGCTGGAAAGCCATGTTAACTACGCCGTAATTATCTGTTGCGACATATGGAACATTCGGGTAATCATTTTCTGCGTGATATGAACCTCCAACACCGACGGTTGGAATGTCAAGGCTAGATATAAGTTGAGTTATTTCAGGGTCATCTAAATCGGCGATTATTCCATCACCAACCCAATTTTTAATTTGATCTAATTGAGTAATGAAATCTTCTTCTAAAAAAATATCCCAGTCACATTGCGTTGCCTGAAGGTATTCACCTACACCTTGAATAACCTGTCGGTCGTAAACTTTATTAGCATTGAAAAGTAAAGTTATTCTGAATTTTTTATTAGTGTTGAGTTTCATATTCTTCTATGAGCGCTTGGTTTGTATCACATTTTATCAGGATAGCTTTCTTTAGCATGTGACTTAACACACATTGATGAAATCGGTAAAAAACTTAACAAAAAACATAATTGAGACTTGTTTAATGAGGTAGCAATATAAGTGTGTATTCGTCATTTAACTTACGACAGTTATCACTGATAAGGAAATGCTGTGTTTATTGGAATTGATTTAGGAACATCTGGTGTAAAAGTGGTTCTCATGGATGAGGCTGGTCAAATTGTTGGTTCTGAAACGGCGTCTTTGTCCGTCTCGCGGCCAGCTCCGCTATGGTCAGAGCAGGAACCACAAGATTGGTGGGACGCAACGGTGCAAGCGATGGATGCGTTAAGCTCAGCGGTAAGCTTGTCGGATGTACAAGCGATTGGTCTCTCTGGGCAAATGCATGGCGCAACAGTGCTTGATATCGACGGTAACGTTCTGCGTCCTGCGATTTTATGGAATGACGGGCGCAGCTTTGCTGAATGTGCAGAGCTTGAAGCTGATGTGCCTAATAGTCGGGAAATCACTGGTAACATTATGATGCCGGGTTTTACTGCACCGAAGTTAAAGTGGTTACAAAAAAATGAACCGGCGTGTTTTACTAAAATTGCCAAGGTACTTTTGCCGAAAGACTATTTGCGTTATTGCTTAACCGGAGACTATGCGTCTGATCTGTCTGATTCGGCTGGTACCATGTGGCTTGATGTGGCTAAGCGTGAGTGGAGTCATGAACTGTTGGCTGCTACGGGATTAACCGAAGACCATATGCCAGCTCTATTTGAGGGGAGTGAGATAACCGGAACGCTGAACGCAGAATTTGCTGAACAATGGGGAATGCCTTGCGTTCCTGTTGTGGCGGGTGGTGGCGATAATGCAGCAGGTGCGATTGGTGTGGGAATCATCAACCCTGGTCAGGCCATGCTATCTTTGGGTACATCCGGTGTCTATTTTGCCGTTAGTGATGGCTTCTTAGCCAACCCCGACTCAGCGTTACACAGTTTTTGTCATGCATTGCCTGGCACATGGCACTCGATGTCAGTGATCCTAAGTGCTGCATCATGTCTAGATTGGGTTGTTGAACTGACAGGGGCAGAAGACGTTCCATCTCTGATTGCAGAAGTGGAAGCGATGCCTAAGTCTCAATCAGACGTGGTGTTCTTACCTTATTTGTCTGGTGAACGAACACCACACAATAACCCGACCGCAAAGGGGGTATTTTTTGGTATGACACACAGTACCAAACGTGCTGACTTAGGACGCGCGGTGCTCGAAGGTGTTGGTTTTGCTTTTGCTGACGGTTTTGATGCCTTGCATGCTGCAGGGATGGAGCCTGAAGAGGTCGTGTTAATTGGTGGTGGTGCACGTAGTGCTTACTGGCGTCAGATGTTGGCCGATATTACTGGCAAAAATATGACTTACAGAGAAGGGGGGGATGTTGGTCCTGCATTAGGTGCGGCACGCTTGGCTTACTTGTCTGTGGCAACAGATAAGGCAATAGCGGATATTTGTCCTGTTCCTCGTCTTGTCGAAACGCACCATGTTAATGCTGAAAAGCACGCCCAGTACGCGATTGAACGCACTAAATTCAAAGCACTATACCAGCAGTTAAAAGGCTTATTCTAATTGTACGCAACAACATGAAATAAAAAAGCCACTTCAATTGAAGTGGCCTTTTTTTATGATAGGGAATGTTTTAACGTCGGTTTTTCGTCGCAGTATCCATCCATACAGCAAGTAACAAAATGGCACCTTTAACAATGTATTGCCAGAATGTTGGGACATCCATCATGCTCATGCCGTTATCTAGAGAAGCCATAATAAAGGCACCAACAACCGCGCCAATAACGGTTCCGACCCCTCCAGCCATACTGGTTCCGCCAATGACACAGGCTGCAATCGCATCAAGCTCGGCAATGTTACCAGCAGACGGTGAACCAGCGCCTAAGCGAGAGCTGAGAACCAGTGCGGCAATCGCGACTAAGAAGCCATTCATGGTGTAAACCGCTAACTTTGTTTTCTCAACATTGATCCCAGATAGACGGCTCGCTTCAATATTGCCACCAATGGCATAAATACGGCGGCCAAAGGTGGTTTTTGTCGCAATAAATGAACCAAGTATCATGAATGTGGTGAGTAGTAGAACAGGGGTTGGTACACCACGATAATCATTTAGAAGGTAAACGATGGCTAGGACTGCAATCGCAATTAGGCAGTTCTTTCCAAGGGTCTGAGTTGCTGTTGGGTTAGGTAGCTTGTATTTTTCACGTGTGCTGAATTGTCTTTTTTGCCACGCAAAGTAACAAACCAATGCACCAGTACCAATCATCAAACCAAGCATATTTGGTAGGTAGCTTTGTCCAATGATCCCCATTGCTTCAGATGTTGGTGCTACCGTGGTGCCGTTAGTTACACCGATTAAGATGCCACGAAAGGCAAGCATGCCTGCGAGTGTAACGATAAAAGAAGGTACTTTTCGGTATGCGACCCACCAACCGTTCCACGTACCAAGCAGAAGCCCAGCAGTGATGGTCAGAATAATTGTGATAGGTAAAGGAAGGCCGAACCAAACGTCTAATATCGCTGCAAGCCCACCTAATAGCCCCATCATTGACCCAACAGACAGATCAATCTCTCCACTGATGATGACAAACACCATTCCGATAGCCAGAATACCAGTGATGGCGGTTTGTCTAAATAAGTTGGAGATGTTACGTGGTGTCAGGTAACTGCCATCAGTCATAAAACTGAAAAACAGCATAATCATGACAATTGCTCCAAGCATAACAAGGACTTGCAAGTTCATGCTTTTTAGTTTGTCGATAATCGAAGAGGAAGTTTTTGTCTCTTTAATCTCGAGTGATTGTTGTTGCGTCATGCTGCTTCTCCTTCTTTTAGCGCACAATCCATGATCATTTCCTGAGTTAGGTTTTCGTTGACCAAGTTGCCTTTAATTTTTCCTTCGTGCATTACTAGCACGCGATCACTGATGCCGAGTACTTCTGGAAGCTCAGATGACACCATGATGATGCTAATGCCCTGTTTTACAAGTTGGAACATCAACTTATAAATTTCGTATTTTGCGCCAACGTCAATGCCTCGAGTTGGTTCATCGAGAATCAATACTTGAGGTGAAACCAATAGGTAGCGAGCAAGAATTGCTTTTTGTTGATTCCCACCAGAGAGATTCTTTATCGCAAGCTCACTGCTTGGGGTTTTAACGGTTAGCGACTCAATGGAATCGATAATTTGTTTTTCTTCTTTATTGATATTTAGCATACCAAGCGAGCTGAATTCGTTGAGTCCAGCAAGAGAAATATTATTTCCCACACTCATTATTGGGATGATGCCATTACGTTTGCGATCTTCAGGCACCATAGCAATACCATTATTCAAGGCTTGTTGGCTATTATTAATGGTGACGGACTGGCCATTTAAGGTGATTGTTTCGTGGTGTTTTCCTTGGTAGCAACCGTAAATGCACTCCATTAGCTCGGTGCGTCCCGAACCGACAAGGCCAGAGATCCCGAGTATTTCACCCCTCTTTAGTGTGAATGAAGCATTATCTACTTTTTTGATGTGGCGATTGGCTTTATCCCATGCTGTGACATTGTTGACCTTGAGTATGACATCACCAATTTCATGTGCTTCTCGAGGGAAGAGTTGTTTCATCTCTCGTCCAACCATCATGGTAATAATGTCATCTGTTGTCATATTTTCAGTTGGCCGAGTACCAATATGGACACCGTCTCGAATAACACAGATGTTATTTGAAATCGCTTTCACTTCGCCCAGCTTATGCGATATATATATACAGCTAACACCTTGACTACGAAGATCTTTTACCAAATCGAGTAGTATCTCAGTTTCCGACTCGGTTAAGGGGGCAGTGGGTTCATCAAGAACGAGTAGCTTTGCATTTTTGGATAGCGCTTTAGCAATCTCAATCAGTTGTTGCTGCCCTACGCCTAAATCCCCAATACGGGTCTCCGGAGAAATGTCGAGCTTCACCGCTGAGAGCATACTCTGCGCTTTGCTTATCATCGCGGCATGATCAAGAATGCCGTGC
Source organism: Thaumasiovibrio clandestinus (assembly GCF_047250365.1). Lineage (NCBI taxonomy): Bacteria > Pseudomonadati > Pseudomonadota > Gammaproteobacteria > Vibrionales > Vibrionaceae > Thaumasiovibrio > Thaumasiovibrio clandestinus. Next base: position 29,113 of record NZ_JBLBVL010000007.1, on the reverse strand, counting down.
TGACTTATTTCACAACCTAGGAAGAGGTTTTCCATCACGGACATCTCTTTAACTAAGGCGAGTTCTTGGTGAATAATAGCAATGCCTAAGTCTTCGGTATCTTTAATGCCCTTTGCTTTTATCAGTTGCCCTTGAAAATAGATCTCGCCTTCATATTCACCAGATGGGTAAATCCCACATAGCACTTTCATTAATGTCGATTTACCGGAGCCATTTTCTCCGCATAGTGAAAGTACTTCTCCTTTCTCGAGTGTTAGGCTTACCCCATCAAGTGCTTTGACAGGACCAAAGCATTTTACAATATTTCGCATTTCTAATAATGCAGGCATGGTTCCTCCTCAAAGAGCGGGCACATAACTGTGCCCGCAATGCGTTGTTATAGTTTATTGGTACACATCTGATTCTTTATGGAAGTTGTCAGCAATAACTGTTTTATTGATATTGTCTTTAGTAACAATAACAGGCTCTAGTAAGTAAGAAGGAACATTTTTGACACCATTCTCTAGAGATGCGTTGCTTTCAGGCGTATTGCCTTTCGCTAGTTCAACGGCGATATCCGCAGCTTTGTCAGCCAGTTGCGAGATTGGTTTGTATATCGTCATCGTTTGTGTTCCAGCGACAATACGGCGAACAGCCGCTAAATCAGCATCTTGGCCTGAGATGGCTACTTTACCGGCTAAACCTTGTGCTTCAAGGGCTTGAATCGCACCACCAGCCGTTGAGTCATTAGACGCAACCACAACATCAATCTTGTTGTCATTCGCGGTTAGGGCATTTTCCATAATCGCCAGAGCATTTTCTGCTAACCATGAGTCAACCCACTGGTCACCGACAATTTCGATATTGCCATTGTCGATTTCAGGCTGTAGGACATTCATTTGACCTTGACGGAATAGCTTGGCATTGTTATCGGTTGGTGCGCCGCCCATCAGGAAGTACTTGCCGTTTGGTGTATTATCAATCAGGGCTTTAGCTTGTAGCTCACCGACTTTTTCATTGTCGAATGATAGATAAAAGTCAATATCAGCATTGGTAATCATACGGTCATAAGCAAGCACTGGGATCCCATCGCGTTTTGCTTCTCGTACAACGTTGGTTAATACTTCACCGTTATATGGAATAATAACAAGTACATCCACACCACGAGAGATCATGTTTTCTACTTGAGCAATTTGAGTTTGCTCATTACCATTTGAGGATTGTACGTATACTTTGGCACCAAGCTCTTCGGCTTTACTTACAAAAATATCACGGTCTTTTTGCCAACGCTCTAAACGTAGATCATCAATTGCCATTCCTATGGTAATGTCTTTTGCGACAGCGGAAGCACTTAATATTCCGACAGTGACAGCACAGAGGTATGTTGCTAATTTTTTCATGATCAGTCCTTTTAAACTAAATGTTGCTTTTGTTGTAGGGTTTGGTATAGCTTTTGTGTTTTTATATTTTTTAAAAGGGAGAGCGTTTAGCTTGATAAAAGCTCTCCCAACATGTCAAATTATTTATAAATAAAACGATTAACAATATTTTCTAAGTATTCTTGCTTGCCTGATGTCGGTTGAGGATTAATATTTTTTTCTGTAGCAAACTCAGCAATCGAAGCCAGTGAAAGTTCACCATTTAGTATTTTCTTGCCAAGGTCTCCATTCCAACCCGCATAGCGCTCAGCAACATGTGCAGATAGTAAATCATTTTCGATCATATCAGCAGCTCGCTCTAGAGCTAATGCCATGGTATCCATACCGCCAATATGTCCGATGAATAGGTCGCTGGTATCAATTGATGGGCGGCGGACGCGAGCATCAAAGTTAAAACCACCCGTGGTAAAACCGCCAGCTTTTAAAATTTCGTACATTACCAAGGTATTTTCTTCTACGCTATTCGGGAATTGGTCGGTATCCCAGCCTAGTTGTGCATCGCCGCGGTTGGCATCGATAGAACCAAATAACCCTAGAGACGTTGCTGTGGCGACTTCATGTTGGAAGCTATGTCCAGCCAGTGTTGCGTGGTTTGCTTCTATATTTACTTTGATCTCATTCTCTAAGCCAAACTGCTTCAAGAAACCATACACCGTCGCTGTGTCGTAATCATATTGATGTTTTGTTGGCTCTTGTGGCTTAGGTTCAATCAGGATTGCGCCTTTAAAGCCAATTTTGTGCTTATGCTCAACAACCATTTGCATGAAGCGACCAAGTTGTTCGCGCTCCTGACGTAAATCAGTGTTTAGCAGTGTCTCGTAGCCCTCACGGCCGCCCCATAGTACATAGTTTTCGCCACCGAGACGGTGCGTTGCTGTCATCGCATTAAATACTTGAGTGGCTGCGTATGCAAAAATTTCGGGATTTGGGTTTGTTGCAGCACCGGCTAAATAACGTTTATGCGAAAAGGCATTTGCTGTACCCCATAGCAGTTTCATGCCAGTTTCTTCTTGTTTACGCTCAAAGACATCGACCATAGCAGCGAAGTTATTTACATACTCTTTTAGGCTATTTCCTTCAGGTGCAATATCGGTATCGTGAAAACAATAGAAAGGAACATTTAGCTTTGTATAAAACTCGAACGCAGCATCGGCTTTCATTTTATACTGTTCTAGATCGTTATTTCCTTTTAACCAAGTATGGTCAAAAGTACCATCACCAAAAATATCAGCGCCAGCCCAACGGAAGTTATGCCAATAGCACGCAGCAAAACGTAAATGATCTTTCATGCTCTTGCCCAGAATAATGCGCTCAGGGTCATATGCACGAAAAGCTAAAGGATTTGTTGAGTCTTTCCCTTCAAATTGAATTTTGCTAATGCCATTAAAATATTCAGTCATGATTTTTATTCCATTTACACAGTATGTTGTTGTTATTCATCTTTTGCTTTTTTTTGTATGCCATCAATTATGAAATTTCACAGCGTAGTTTCTTGTTTTTATTATTGTGCTTCAGGTCTCACTATTTATATTTTTCTAGCGCATGATACGTGGCAAGGGGGTGTTAAGAATTCACCATTTTCCAACGGTAATATTTGGTATAACAGAGGGTTAAGTCTTTTGATTGATGTAAATCACAAATTTAAATTCTACTCTATGTTTTTTTATTCCATTTTGTGCGTAAGGACGATAGGTGCCTGCATGTCATACATTAGAAGGCGGTGCTACAAACGTAGGTAGCTTATAACCAGCGCTTACGCCGGAAGAGATAGAGCAGTGATGACGCGATCCCGATCATAACTCCCCAGAGTATAAAGTAACCATTTTTATAGGAGAGTTCAGGAATGACCTCAAAGTTCATCCCGTATATGCCAGCGATAAAAGTGAGAGGGACGAAAATCGCAGAAACGACGGTTAGCAGTTGCATCGTTTTGTTTAGCTGGTGTGAACTGAGTGAGATGTAGCCGTCGATAAGGTCACCGCACAGGTCATAGTACATCGACGTTAAGCTCTCCAAACGTTCAAACTTATCAAAAACATCACGGAAGCTGTGCTTGACTTCGGAGTCACTCATATCTAAATACGCTAGTTCTTCTGTCATTACTTGAGCGAGTAATTTGACGTGATACGACTGCACGCGATGTATTTTACGTAGGTGGGACTTGAGTAAAATAAGGCTGTGCATAAGGTCGTCACTAGAATGCGTTAGCATAACATCTTCTAATTCACTGATCTCATCTTCAGCCTCGAGCACGGCATCTGTAAACCGTTGTGCAGAAGCATTCATGATTTTACTCAACATCAAACTGGGTGAGCGAAGAAATTTAGCCAATGATTTGTGTTGAAGAAGTGAATCGATGCCATATGAGTGTTCAACTCTGCGCGTAATCAATATGTTCTCACCAAGAAAACACGCTAAGGCCATTGTTTTTAGATCGAGGTGTGGCTCAATATGACTAAACCCGCGGTAGAGAACGAAAGTGTAATTATCAAACTCTTCCACTTTTGGTGGCCGACGATCACGCTGCGCATCTTGAATTGCAAGCGGGTGGCAGCCAAGTTTCGTGAGTAGCTTTTCTTCGTCAGCGAGAGGCTCTTTGTAAAAGTCGATCCAGATTTGACCACCGTCTTGACGCCATTGCTCAACGAGTTCCTCTCCGCCTTCGATTAGCTTTTGATCTTTGAGATATACGGTTTTTAGCATGCTTGTAACCCCTCGGTATTAACTTTTCAGTGTAACAACATACGGTCAACGTCTGACTTGATAAAAAAAATCGAACAAGTGTAGAGCAAAACAAACATTATCTAATTCTGTATGGGAACAGCAGCAGAGAGTCTTCAATTAATTCTCGTTTGTGGCTATTCGCTAAGTATATAGCATGTAGGTCACGCTGAAATGTTGGAGTATTGGTGACCAAAAATAATTGCTGGCGGCGAAGCTCAGTAAAACACATTTGGCGGGGAAGGTATGCCGCTCCGCCAGCATCTAATATAAACGCCATCGCGGTGTTGGGTTGGTTCATATGATGTATAGGGGGCAGAGCGTTGCCAAAATTATCCAAAAACATAGCGTTAACGGTATCGCCATAATCAACCATGACAAAGTTAGACAGTTCAGAGATCTGTTTGACGGGAGCAGTACTAACCAAGACTAATGGTATGGAACATAATTTTTTAGTGACAATCTCATCGGTGTAAGGAGGTTCGAACAAAAAAGCGATATCCAATATTCGGCTCAATACATTTTGCCGTAACTCTACTGATGAATAGGTATGGGTATAGAGGTGCACATCGTCGATATTGCGATGAAGCTTGTGTAGCCATTCGTGCAACACCATATCCCAGATTGAGGCCATTGCGCCGATAAAAAGTTGTGAGCCGTCGCTATCGGTAACCCCCACTTCTTGTTTAATTTTATGCCACATTGCCAACATGTCGTTGGCATGTTTTACCAGCTTATCCCCTTCAGCCGTCAGTTTGAGTCGTTTATTCGTTCGATCAAAAAGCATCACGCCGAGCTCTTCTTCAAGCAGCTTGATGCGAGAACTTACCGCCGCTTGGGTCAAGTGGAGGTTCTGAGCAGACATGCGAATGTGCAGTGTATGGCTCACTTCAATAAACGTTTTGAGCAACTCAATTTTCATCAGTTTGATAGATTTTTTCTTACAACCTGAAAGAAATATATAGTTTTATTTGTTGGTTAACAAGGTCTACATTCTCATAGCATTAGTAGAGGAGTAGAAAAGTGAAAATTGCCATCCTATCAAGAAATACCAATCTCTATTCCACCAAACGCTTGGTGGAGGCTGGGTTAGAGCGTGGTCATGATGTTGATGTGATCGATACATTGCATTGTTACATGGATATCACAAGTAGCCGGCCAACGGTGCGTTATAAGGGTGAAGAGTTACCCATTTACGACGCTATCATTCCTCGCATTGGCTCATCGGTGACTTTTTACGGTACGGCTGTTGCTAGGCAATTTGAAATGATGGGCACCTTCAACGTCAATGAATCTGTTGCAATCAGCCGCTCGCGTGACAAGTTGCGTTCTTTGCAGCTGTTGTCACGTAAAGGTATTGGGCTGCCAAGGACCGGATTCGCGAGCAAACCCGATAATATTAAGGATTTGATCAAAAATGTAGGTGGTGCGCCTCTGGTGATTAAATTGCTTGAAGGGACGCAAGGGATTGGCGTTGTATTGGCGGAAACATCGAAGGCTGCTGAGAGTATCATTGAAGCATTCATGGGGTTGAAAGCGAACATCTTGGTTCAAGAGTATATTAAGGAATCTGGTGGCGCCGATATTCGCTGTTTGGTGATTGGAGGTCGCGTTGTTGCAGCGATGAAACGGCAAGCGGCAGAAGGGGAGTTTCGATCTAACCTGCACAGAGGCGGGTCGGCAGAACTCATTCGTCTCACTAAAGAAGAGCGAGAAACTGCGGTTAGCGCCGCTAAAATTATGGGCTTAAATTTCTGTGGAGTTGATTTACTTCGATCTAACAGTGGGCCGATGGTAATGGAAGTTAATTCATCCCCGGGTCTTGAAGGGATTGAAACGGCGACAAACCTAAATGTGGCTGGCAAGCTCTACGAATTTATAGAGAAAAATGCCAAGTTTCATGGCAATAGAACACGCGGAAAGGGCTAGTTTTATGTCACCACTCATCATTGGAACACACAGTATATTAGCTGGAGAGCGTACAAAAATCGCTCTCCCTGTTGCTAAGCTTTATACCGACGCAGAGGTTTCCCTTCCTGTGTATATTGTGCGGGGAAAGCAAGAAGGGCCGACTATTTTTGTTAGTGCGGCCGTGCATGGTGATGAATTGAATGGCATCGAAATTGTTCATCGCATTATTAATATGAAGCGTTTTAAAGTTGTTCGGGGGACCGTTATTTTTGTTCCTATGGTTAATGTTTACGGTGTGATACATCAAAGCCGGTATTTACCCGATCGACGAGATCTTAATCGCAGCTTCCCTGGGTCACCCAAAGGTTCTCTCGCCGCTCGGGTCGCCAATATTTTTAGAACCGAGATTATCGAAAAATGTCAGTATGGTATTGATCTGCACACAGGCGCGATTCACCGAACTAATCTACCTCAGATAAGAGCGAATGTAGAGGATGAGGTGACCGCCGAGCTTGCTAATGCATTCGGTGTTCCCGTGGTGCTGCATTCGGAAGAAATTGATGGGTCATTGCGCGATTGTGCGGCTAGTTCTAATACTAAGGTACTGGTGTACGAGGGGGGTGAGGCGTTACGTTTTGATGAAACCTCGATTCGCATGGGAACACGGGGAGTTATCCGTGTTTTGCATCATTTAAATATGATCAGTAAAGGACTGCGCTTTCGTCGAGACGCGCCTAAACCTGTTGTTGCGCGTGGCAGCCAATGGGTAAGGGGTAGTGCAAGCGGTATTGTTAAGCATAAATACCAGTTGGGTGACTATGTAGAAAAAGGCGACCAACTGGCGACAATTAGTAGTGCCTATGGTGAAGAGTTAGCCGTGATTTTAGCGCCACGCACTGGGGTTATCATTGGTAAGCAAAATATCCCTTTGGTACAAGAGGGCGAGGCGATGTATCACATTGCTTACTTTGATGAAGATGAGCAGGCGATAGTCCAACAGATAGATCAGTTATCTGAAGATTTAACATTGAGAGAAATGAAAGAAGGTCTGTGATGAAAAGTTGTGATAATAAAAAAATCATTATTGGTCGATTAGAGACTATCTCTTTACCGGAACTCGGCATGGAGAATCTTACTGTGCGCGTCGATTCTGGCGCGCAAACATCATCTCTGCATGTGGATAATATTACGCTAGTAACAGTGAAAGGAAAGCCAGGCATTCAGTTCGATATTCATCCTGAAGTACATGATGTGGATAAAGTGGTGAGGTGTAAATCTGAGTTGTATGACTTGCGTAAAATTAAGTCATCGAATGGTGCTTCGGAGTTGCGTTATGTTATCGAAACAAAGGCGAAACTTGGGGGCTTGGAATGGCCTATCCAAATTACATTAACAGACCGGTCAGATATGACCTACTTAATGCTACTTGGTCGTCAAGCCATGGGTAACAAATTTCTAATTGATCCATCACAAGTCTTTTGTGGCTCGAGTTCTCAGGAGTAATCAGTGTGGTTGAAATGGCTATTTCATGGTTAGAAATGACGGTTTTTACCTTTAATAACAAGCCTGTTACCCTGTGGGAGATTCTTGCTGTTCCGGCGTGGGTGGTTATTAGTTTGTGGATGTTAAAACTGCTAATAAAAGCGGTGTCTTCTAAACTTACCGCGTCGGGCAAAGATCCTAATATAGTGCACTTAATCGAGCGTGTTTTGTTTGTTGTTGTACTCGGCATTATATTTCTTACCACGTTATCAATGCTAAATATTCCCATCACTGCGTTTGCCTTTCTTTCAGGCGCTATCGCGATCGGGTTTGGCTTCGGTGCACAAAATATTATCAATAACTTTATTAGTGGCTGGATTCTTATTGGCGAAAAGCCGATTAGAATTGGAGACTTTCTTGAGGTTGAGGGGGCGAAAGGAACGGTAGAGCAAATCAACACACGTTCCACTCGAATCCGACGTGTCGACGGTGTTCATATGCTAATCCCAAACAGTAAACTACTCGAAAATACGGTGATTAATTGGACTTTGCGAGATAAGTTAGTTCGAGGCTCCGTTGTTGTGGGAGTGGCATATGGAAGTGATGTTAGGTTGGTTGAAAAGCTGATGAGAGAGATCACGGCCAATAGCCCTCAAGTATTATCCACACCAGAGTTAGGGGTGTTCTTTCAAGACTTTGGTGATAATGCCTTAATATTTGAAGTTTTTTTCTGGATTAACTCTCAGATAGAGGGTGGTGTTCGTGCTGTTACTAGTGAGATTCGTTTTGAGATAGACGGTGCATTTAAAGAGCACGGCATAACTATCGCTTACCCACAGCGTGACATTCATCTTGACGGTACGATAACAGTAATACGTGAGTCACGTGCAGATTAACAAAGGGTGACTGAGAGAGATCGTGTAGTGTGCCGGTAATAATGAAAAATATGGGAATAGCAGGGATCACGCGGTAGCTTGTGGGTGAGGCTAGGCGCTATGGGGGTTACAGCTGTGGTGGTGTAGATATTGCTGAAATCGACAAAATCCGCGCCCTTTGGATAAGCATGCACAAAAACGGCATCGTGTGTGATAGCAGTGAAACGGCACTCAATAAATTTGTAAAGCGAATGACGGGTGTTGAGAACGTTGGCTGGTTGGATAAGGGGCAAGCAAGCGTGGTGATAGAGGGATTGAAAAGCTGGACATACAGATGAATGACGAGAGATTGAGTCAATGAGTTACCACATTTATGCCCTACAACGTACTGGCAACCAGTAAGAAATCCTCACTCGTTGCCGTACATTCGTTTGCCTAAATAGCAACGCAAAGGCTAACCCTGTTTATCGGCGACGAAGTGCCAAGTTAAGCAGTGCCAACAAAGCCAATCCACCCAGAGAACTCCCGCTCGACTCATCACTTGATGGCGGCTCAGTCGGTTCTGCTGGGGCAACATACTCCATGATGTTGACAGTGGTCGTTGTGTCGCCATGCAAACTGTCGTTATAAACAATTGTGGTACTTACGTGATCTGCAATCCACGTCTTATCACTATTGAAACTCAACGTAGCGTCACACCATTCCCCAGGTAGTAAACTGGTATTACACTCATCAGATAACGTAAATAAACTGCTATCGTCTTGAGGCTGGTTATCTACCAATTGTGGCACCATTGACACGGTAAGTTCGCTCAAGTTCTGAACCCGCACAGGCCACTGATACTGGTGAACACCTGCATCAGCAAAGAGCTCGATAATCGCTGTTGGTGCGTTTAAAGCGTTAACAGTGCGTAGCAACCAATCAAAGTAACCAGTAAATGTGTGGTATTTACTTTCAGTTGATACCCCTGTACTGCTATTAAACAGGGCGAATACACGCCCGTCTTCATCATAAATACCAGTACCGCTATCGCCTTCATTTATCGCTTGATTTGTGACGGCATCGGCAGTTAAGTAAGGTGTGGTATTGAAGTGGATATCCCAGTAGCCAATTCCAACTTCTTCCCAGTCGACCCTTAAAGGATTAATATCCGCGAACATTAGTTCAACCGAACCTTTTTGCATTATCGATGGTTGAGCACCATTTTCATCCAGTCCCCAACCACGAATGGTTAAATGGCTACCGATCGAGTGCAAAAAGTGCTCGTATACTTCAGACGGGTGATTCAATGTAACGCCTTCAAAATCACTAAATGGAATTAGGGCGCCTACATGTTGCTGCTGAATCACTCCATTAAGCGCAATAACAGCGACGTCTAGGTCGTTTGAGGTATCATCAGCTAAGTCAGTAAAATGATAAGCGTTTGCGAGAACCATTTCGCCGCTCTCATCTTGATACCGATCTAGCTCAGGCTTAATGTAGTATTCGTATTGATTGCGTACATTATCCTTTAGCTCTTGTAGCTCGATACGAGTGAAACTGGCTTGACCGCTATAGGCCAAGTTGTCATCTGTATGAAACTCAATACCTTGCCACACGTCAATATGACCGGTGGTATCCGTGGCAAATTTGTCATCCCACAGCGGCGTACAGTGCCGCGCTGTTAGAATGTACTTACCCCCCAGTAATGTGCCACCACAGTAGCCAGCACTGGTGCTAATTTGGACCTGAAAGTCCATGTATTCGTCGGCGGTGACATCCTCACCGTGTCGGATTGCGTTTGCGTTAAAGGCGGCAAACAGTAGACCTGCAGTAAATATTTTTCTAATCATCATTACGTCCATTTATTGATGTCAAAATAAGCCACATTCAATTGATATTAAACGTTTTTATTTAATATAACTACGCAAGGAAACAGCATTAGAAGTGATTAAAACATAAGCAGTGTGGATGTATAAATCAGAAAGCGGGTATTTTTAGCGACTCACCGTTGATAGCTAATCGCGGACGCCGATAAGGCCCATAAAAGATTAAAGCCTTATCAACGAAATTACGCTCAACTCAAGGGCGGCGGTTTTAGCGGCGGCGAATCGCCAGCTGTAATAGTGCCAGTAGAGCAATCCAGCTAAGCGCTCCACCACTAGAACCATCTTCACTTGGTGGTTGTGTAGGTGCATCTGGTTCTTCAGGCTCAGTTGGCTCTTCAGGCGCAACGTATTGCATTATGTTTACAATGGTAGTTGTGTCGCCATGTAAACTGTCGTTGTAAGCAATCGTGGTACCTATGTGCTTGTCAATCCACACGTTATCACTATTGAAACTCAACGTAGCGTCACACCATTCACCAGGAGCTAAACTGGTATTACATTCATCGGATAACGTAAACACGCGGCTATCGTCTTGAGGCTGGTTATCTACCAGTTCGGGCACCAAGGACACGGTAAGTTCGCTCAAGTTTTGAACTCGTACTGGCCATTGATACTGGTGGACACCTGCATCAGCAAATACCTCGATAATGGCTGTTGGTGCATTAAGCTCATTTATTGAGCGCAATAACCAATCGTAGTAGCCAGTAAATGTGTGGTAGTTGCTTACCGTTGAGATTCCAGAGGTGCTGTTAACCATAGCAAGGACTTTTCCCTCTTCATCAACAATACCAGTGCCACTATCTCCCCTGCTGGATTTTTGGCTATTAACAGCATCTACGGTTAAATGGACATAGGTATCGAATCGAATTGACCAATATTGCAACTCTTCAGACCAACTAATCCAAAGCGGGTGTATGTCTGTTTCAATTATCTTGACATTGCCTTTTTTCATACGGCTTGGTTGATGGCCATTTTCATCTAAACCCCAGCCGCGAACAGTTAGTTGTCCGCCGATAGGATGAGAGAGGTGGTCATAAATGTCAGTTGGGCAATTTATCACCATACCTTCAAAATCACTGAATGGAATAACAGCCCCAACATCCTGCTGTTGTATTGATCCATTCAGTTGAATGAGTGCTACGTCTAGGTAGTTTGACGTCTCATTCGTAGGGTCAAGCGAATGGAAACCATGGGTTAGCACGTTTTCACCACTTTCTTCCTTGTATCTTTCGAGCTCAGGCTTAATGTAGTATTCGTATTGATTTCGTACATTATCTTTTAGCTCTTGTAGTTCGATACGACTGAAACTGGCTTGACCGCTATAGGCTAAATTGTCATCAATCTGATATTCAATACCTTGCCACACGTCAATATGACCGGTGGTATCAGTGGCGAATTTGTCATCCCACAGCGGAGTGCAATGGCGCGCAGTTAGAATGTATTTTCCACCAATCAGCGTTCCTCCACAGCTGCCAATATGGGTTCGAATTTGAACCTGAAAATCCATGTACTCTTCTTGAGTGACATCATCACCGTTCATCACAAAGCCTTCGATGGGCATTGCGTTAATGTTGCAGGTTGCTATTAGCACGGTTGCTGTTAGTAATTTCTTAAACATCATTACTTCTTCCTTGATATTAAATTACAATGCATCGCACTGATTTTAAATAATTTTTTCGATAATAACTACGCAAGAAAATGGTATTGAATTTAACCAATGCATTAGCAATGTGGATGTATAAATAGGAGGCAGGTATTTTTACTTGCCCAGCTATGCTGCAGTGGTAAATTACCGCCAACTCGGTGGCACACCCGACATGCACCCGCAAAACGCCGCCATTCCCGCACGACCATGGTTAGGCACCAGCAGTGACGATATTGATGCCATTAGCGAGATGATCGTCGAGTTTCTACAAGGGCATTAGGCGCGGTTTTTAGTGCCAGTGGTGGCATTGTATGGGTGAGACCCGTTTAAACAGTTTGCGGAGGGTTTAAACGGGATTTTGCTGGATAATCGGCTTACAGTGTTGATTGCGTTAGCTGCGACGAGTATTGCGAATGCCTAAGTCAAAACGAGACATTTCCAATTAAGCAAATAAAGGCAGGTTTCCTGCCTTCACATAACTTCTAGTATCTAAAATATAAAATGCCACCGTTTCGACCAATGGCATTTTTAATTACACTTTGTGAGTATATATTTAGATGCGGCCGGTTTTTTTTAGCCACCACTCAGGCGCCCAACTTGTAGCTCTATTGGTCAATTCAGGAGAAGCGGCAGAAAAATTAAGCAGTAGTGATTTAATGGTTGAGTTACTTTCATCATTAGCATGCATAGAGTGCAACCAATAACCGAAGTAGGACTTGAAATCGACATGCTCCCCGATTTGGTATGAGCAACTATCCATTAAAGAACGATAGTAATGCCCTAGTGAAACGAGCAAATAGCCCAATTCATAATCCTGATTCTTATCGGATTGTAGCAAGGCATAACCGATTTCTTTTATCTCGTCTTTATAAACTGCCCAACGTGTAAGCCAATCGATCTTGTGGAAATCAGAATTAGTCTTAACTTGAACAGATAACAAAGAAAAAAGCTCTTCAGTGATTTCTTCTTTACTGAACCGATGAACTCCCGGGAGGTTATTTCTCTCTGTTTGAGTTATATCTAAGCTTTCAGGAAACTCTGGTTCTTGGTAAGACAGATCGTAATAGTATTGACTTTCGTCGACACACCTCAATAATACGGCTTTAATATCCTCAGCAAAGGATTCAAGGGGATGCGTTTGTTTTACCGAAGGTTTACTGCTCTGTAAAACATTGTGGTAATCCTGATAGCCCAACTGTTTAGCAATGATGTTCAAGCAGTCGTTATAACGTTTATCAGGTTCTGATTTACTGAGGTGTTTGGCTTGTTTTTTTACGTGGGATACTAAATTTTGTTTGTGATTTGACATGATGCTTTCCTATAGCCATTGAACAAACAGTGCACCCCTCACCGTACTCAATAGGCACGAAAAACGATTAAACCAAATACAAACAAGTGATTCTCTATAGAGATTTGCCTTGGGGTGGGCAGGCGTTCATGAAAAACCATGTTCATTTTGCGCTATCTCATAGGGTAATGTCAATAATATTTCAACACGTTATTAAGGGGTGCTTCTCTCGATTTATTGCTTCATCACGTAGAAGGCTCGTCTCAACGCATATACAATTTCTCGTCATTTCCTGGGGTACCTGTCATTTCACCCCCGAACCTCTTCCAACCAAATCTCTAATCCCATAGCGCCATACTAGCGCAGCGCGGTAACAACTTAAGCTCTGTTCTTGCCAACATTGGTGAGATGTTGCTGCTTTCCCATGACCAACGCTTTCGTGATCAACTCAGCCCAGATGGCGAACTCTGGGCACCACTTTCAACCAATTATAAAAAGCCTAAGAATTCTAACCTTATCTTGCAGCTCAACATGCACCTGAGTGGTGAGCTGGCCTATGATGCCGATAACCAAAGCCTTGAGTTTGGCACCAACTTTGAATACGGCGCGATTCACCAATACGGTGGAACCCCCGAGATGCGCCCGCAAAATGCAGCCATTCCCGCACGACCATGGTTAGGCACCAACAGTGACGATATTGATGCGATTGGCGAGATGGTGGCAACGTTCCTACAAGAGCATTAGGCGCGGTTTTCAGTGCCAATGGTGGCATTGTATGGGTGAAACCCGTTTAAACAGTTTGCGGAGGGTTTAAACGGGGTTTGAGGGGTAAGCAATGGGGTTAACAGTGTTGAACGTGTTAACTGTGGCGAGTGTTGCGTGAGCTAAGTCGAAGCTGGACATTTTCGTGTTAAGTTTTTTGTTCTAATTTCTCTACAGCCTATGTAAGAGTAACTTGAAACCCGGCAATACCATTTTCTTGATTGGGGCAATTTGGGCAATGCAGTACTGCAAACCCAATATTCTCAGCAGTCACTCCCGTGTGGAAAGGTTGCCCGCTTTGACACTAATGATTGGGAACATCAAGTCTTTCACCATTTCCGACCTATCTGGAATCTACAGGTATTCACTGTACATAAAACACCCAAAACAAGATTGCATGCTGCACAGATGCAGACTTATACGGAAAGTTCTGGATGGGAAAAGTGTTCACAAACTGCTTATAGCAAGCGCTTTGGGGCTTATTTTATTTGTTGAATAGGTCATGAGCATAGTCTTCATGAACAAAAGCCATATCACCACCCTCAACATTGATATTTAAAACCTCGCCACTATCAATGTATGATTTCATCTCAACAAGAAAGCCGTTCTCCACCGCCTTCTCATTATATGAGTAATGCTCATGAATAAGGTTTGTTATATCAGATAACTTTACAATTTCTCCTTTTCTCAATCCGTTAGATAAGCAATCGTGAGCTAACTCTGCACCTATCACTTGCCATTTTTGGGAGCGCTCTATCAGTTTCTGTAGCCCTTCGGCATCATCTTCTTTGCCGAATAACTTACGAAAAAAACCAGCCATGACATTATTCCCTCCGTGAAGTGTGGTGTCATTACCATTATATGCAATATTTGCGCTTTTGCGTATTCCGGTGATTGCGCTCTAAAGGTATCACGCCCGATTAAGTTTGCTAAACTTTATGCATATAACATCGTGGAGGTGCGTATGTTCGAGAATCTACTTGAGTTTGGTAACGTCTTAGTACCTGTACTTCTTAGCTATACGGCAGCGGTTGCTACGTACAAGACAAGAATAGAGGCAGCACCATCTGGAGCCATCTTATTACCTACGGCACTCCAATCAACTCCTTGTTCGTTGATTACTTTGCTTATGGCTCCATGCATTTTTTTGCCCGCACTATACGTCTGGCAATATGATGGATTTAAAGCTGCGCTGATCACCTTCTTTGCGTTGCCATTAATCATGACAATTACGATTAGAATGCTATCTCCAGTGTCGCTGATTTTTTACCACTTTGTGGCAGCAACCGGCACCATGTTTATTGGCTACTATCTCGCTTATACAACCTGGCCATGATCCAATAATAATCGCTATGGAAAATAGCTATGGAAAATAGCTATGGCTGGCTAAATCAGCCTTTGTTTACACTGTATTATGCAGATTTGGAGAGCTACAATGAAACTATTTACCTTCTTCATTACAGCTATTTTTTCCTTTAATTCCTTCTCCCACCAAGATAGCACTGCAGCTATCCTCTCGGCCATTCCTGCTGCGGAGCACAGTCTAGATCAAAAAGAGATTCTCGCTGTTTGGCAAATAACAAGCACAGAAGTAGCGCCATCAGGTCAATGGTGTCAAATGTATATATCTGTAAAATTCAATAAAGATAAAGCAAGGCTCCTTCACAAGAAAATAATAATGGAAAAAATAAATGCTGGTAAAATCCTACTGGTTGATTTATCCCATCGAAATAAGCTTCGGAAAAAAATAGAAATTCAACAAATTAATCTTGAGAAAAGACTTAATAACTTAGATGGGTACTTCTATCAGTTTGAATGTCATGAGAACAAGTCTTTACAAGATCTTGCTCATATGTTTGATCTAGATGAATAATGATCCCCAAAACTTTAGGACGCAACTCATCACTGGTGTTTTCAGTACATCTACATAAAATGGGGTTGAGATGAACCTTTTCGATCACCATTAGAAAAAATATGACAATATGTTGTTAGGATTCAGACTTCAGGTGCGCTTTCTCAAGCAACGCCCCAGCTATAATTGCTAAAGTAACCATTGCTGCCTCACCCCCGAACCTCTTCCAACCCAATCCCTGAGTTCATAGCGCCATACTGGCGCTATGAACAAATGCACAGCACCACATCACCCCTTTGCCAGCATCGCCAACGCGGTTTTATCCACCCAATCGGCACCCCCGAAGATCTAACCTGCTGGTATAAAGAAGGCGGCATGGAGGCAGGGGTTGAGAGTGTTATCCACATAGAAGATCAAGATGGTGATCTGCTGGTTGATGAAAAAATCACAGCCAGCAGTTTTCAATTGGAAGAGGTTCCTATGGGAACAGAGTCTATAACGATCACTTTAGTTACCTGTCGCGAAGGCCACGAGTCGTTTAAGTACCGTTTAACCGCTGCGCTAATTGCGATTGTTTAAACAGTCACCTAGCACCAGCGCAAATCCAGTGAAATCAGGCACCGGGAAAAATGAAAAAAAAGGGGATTGAGAATTTTTCATTTTACCCGGTTTAATTTTTCATTATTGGCGGTGCGCTACACTACAACAGATCGCGACGTGATCTGAATGATGATCTACCTTGGTGTAAGTGATTGTTTTTAGATAATATTGAGAATGTTGTTATTGAATGTCAGAGAATAGCAGCAGCATATTTTCCTGCTAAAAAGTTGTTTGTCAGCAACATGACATATTTTTGTATTAATTGGTTGACGCCAATAAGTAGTTAATTAATTGGAAAAAAAAAGCATTATCCACAGTTTTGGTGCATAACTTTTTAACAGTAAAAAATGCGAGATCAGAAGATCATTCTTCTACTCCGCCTCGCGATCTAACCCGCCATTTCAATAGTCAATACAGTTAGTTAACGAATAGCACTCCTTAGGCTGTGTATCGCATATGTTCGCTATCAATGCAGGCGCGATGGTGCCTGTTTGGTTGAGGTATACGCGTCATTTGGGCGCGGTTGATGGTTCACTTCCCCGTGAGTATTTCATTGGTGAAACTGATCCTGCCACCTACATTTATGAACAGTGTTATGCTGAGACATTGAGTGCTATGGCTAGGAAAAAATAATGGAATATACGTTTGTGCTTGATTTTAAAGTGCGTGACTATGAGTGTGATTTGCAAGGCATTGTTAATAACAGTGTGTACCAGAACTATTTAGAGCATGCGCGTCATGAGTTTTTATTAGAGAAAGGTGTCGATTTTGCAAAATTGACCCATGACAAAATGCATTTGGTGGTAACCCGCGCAGAGCTTGATTATAAGACCCCGTTGACGAGTGGCGACAGGTTTTGGGTGGGAGTGAATATTGAACGCCAGTCCAAGGTTCGATTTGTATTTAAGCAAGACATTTATCGTAGTGATGATGACAAATTAGTGGTTAGTGCCCAGATAACAGGTACATCGCTGAACGAGCGCGGGCGGCCAACGAGCTTAGATTGCGTAAATGAACTCTTTGAGTGATACGTCACTGATACTGGCGTTGCTGTTTAAAATTAATAGGTTACAAAGAATACAGGTTTACGGCTTCTTATAAATGGGGAAAATTTCTGATATTTAGCTGTTTTTTCAGCTAATCTTGTTAATAGATAGGTACCATTTTATGTAGGAATTGGTATGACAGCACAAAAACGACGCATAGATGTAGAGTTGATCAATGCTCTAAACGACGACTTGGCGTTGTTCGCAGAAGAGCACGATATTGACGTAATAGATTTAATTGTCAGTCTTAAACTTACTTTAGATGAGTTGGCGGATCGGGCGGGCGTTGACTTGCTGGGTATCAAGGTATCAGAAACACCTAAAACACCGACGTTGCACTAGTCGGCGTGTAAGCAAGGTGAGTGAGGAGAAAAAGGGGCGAGTAGCCCCTTTTCTATTAAGCGACATTTTGCACAAGTGCAGAGATGGCAGGGTGATCTAAGTCACCGCGCGCTACGCGCGCTCGAATTTCTTCAGTGGAAAATTGCGTTTCATCGTAAACGACGACTACGCTGGTATCGCCACTTTGTAGGAAATGTGACTCACCGTATTCGGTGTATCGGGTTGCACCAATACTTAGTAGGGTTTGTGTAGGGTAGTTGGCGCTGGCAAGCCAAGCGGCAATGTTTTCTGTTGGACCCACATCTTGCTGGTGATTCATTCTATCCATCACCCAGTCTAATAGCGTCTGATGGAAGTAGCTATAACCGATCACTGGACTATCTTCACCATACGCATGCCATTGTCCGGCTCTTTGGTGGAAGCTGGCGATGCGGAAACTGTCTAGTTTTCCACCTGGGTTAAGGTTATCTAGCTCAATAAGGTGAGCACTGATCCCTTTTGTTTGCGTTCCCCAGTTCTTCTTTTCACTAATTTTCTTTGCATTCGGCTTGCGGATCGAGCAATCGTTATAGGCTGCGAATGCACGTGGAGTGATCGCTGTGACCTGATTGTTGTCATAGGTGATATCACATAATAGTGCGACTTCAGGCTCTATTTGCAAATTGTCAGCATCGTTTGGTGGCACGATGGTATGCGAACATAGTGGGTATGTGTTGAGGAAATGCGTTCCGTTAGCTGGGACATAAAACGGGAAAATGGCTTTGGGCTGCGTTGCACTTTTTACGGCAACGGTTTGAAAGTCTTTGTCTTCACCGGCTTGCTCTAAATGGCCTGCGAAATTACCCGCAACGCCAAAGCCGATCAGGTGTTGAAATGGCATAGTGTTTCCTTATATGAGTGCATGAGGATTGTACACCAGTAATGGGCTTGGAGATAAGCTTAGGAACAAGTAAAATCAGTGCAAAAGATTGTGGAGTATGAGTGATGAATCTTTGTGATTTAAGCGCAGAGCAAAAAAATAATATTGAGTTAGATAAGCAAGCCGCGTACATCGTGTGGCAGATGAAGCAAGGTAAGGCGGGCAACGAAGCGGTTAGAGCTCAGTTGGATAAACTATCTAAACCTGACGATCAAGCGCTGTTTAAAGCAGCAATTGAAAAGTATCAACTTAAAATGACGCGTTAAACGTTGCCATCGCCCTCATTGTGCTATTAATTCTCGCATGATCACTCGGCGCATTATCTATTCATGCTCACCTACAGTGACTAAATTGTTCGGTTTTCTATCTCTTTGTCATTGTAGGTATATACTTCAAGGAAGTAATCATTGACACCAAGGAGAGTGCGATGAATTTCCTGCGGAGTTGGCTGTTTCTTAGCTTTCTTTCGATGCATTTCCTGTCAGTACATGCTAATCCTCTTCCTGGTGAAGGGGTGACGATTCAGCCAGTGCAAACATCGATAGAAGAGCGATTTCAGACGCTGATTGTAACGAGAGCACTGGAAGAACTTGGTTACGACGTCAAACCAATTGTTGAAATGAGCTACGATGAAGCTTATTCAGCACTGGCCAGTGGCGGAGCAACCTTTATGGCTGCGAGCTGGGCACCATTACATAAAGATAAATATGAAAAAGCAGGAGGAGATGATGCTATCTACCGTGCTGGTTTGTTTATCCCTGGAGCAGCACAAGGTTACGTGATTGATAAAAAAACGGCGGTTCAGCATGGTATTTACCGCTTAGATCAACTGGAAGACCCATTGATAGCGGAGTTATTTGATCATGATGGTGATGGAATGGCTGATCTTATCGGCTGTGACTTAGGGTGGGGATGTGCGGGGGTGATTGAGCATCAATTGCAAGCGTATTCCTTGCAACGCACGGTTACCCATGTGCAAGGTGACTATTCAGTGTTGATTTCGAAAGTGGTAGACAGTTATCGCAAACAGAAACCAGTACTTTATTACGCTTGGACGCCTCATTGGGTGAGTGGTGAGTTGGTTCCTGGTAAAGATGTTATTTGGTTGGAAGTGCCTTTCTCAGCATTACCAGGCTTAAGGGAGGCGCAAGACACCACATTGCCTAACGGAAAGAATTACGGTTTTGAAATGAATAGTCAGCGTATTGCGGCTAATTTAGCCTTTGCTAGAGAGCATGCTGCAGCGGCGAAACTGTTTGAAGTGATGCAGTTAGACATTCAAGATATCAGTGCTCAAAACATGATTATGCATCGTGGTTATTCTCAGAATGAAGATATTGATCGCCACGTTAAAGGCTGGATACGCGCCAATCAAGCCTTGTTTGAACATTGGTTAGACAGGGCAAGAGAGGCGTCGCATTGAGTTTACTGTTCAGTGTGAGGAGATGATTAGCCGTAACGTTGTTGCGCACATCGTGCCAAACCTGCCGTCACTGAGCCAAAGTAGTCTCCGCCAATGAGCTCAATGCCAGGAAGGCGAGATTCGATCAGTTGTCTAAGTATGGGAGAGCGAGCACTGCCGCCAGTAATGAAAATGCTATCGGGCTTAGTACCAGCCTGATTTACTGCGTCATCAATCAATTGACTTATTTTTTCTGCATTAGCCGCTATTGCTCGTGAGAAAGTTTCTTTGTCACAAGCAATCTCTAGTTGTTCTTCTAGTAGCATGATTTGCGTGCTTGCCTGTTCTTGATTAGATAAGGCTATTTTAAGTAATTCAGCATGCCTAACTAGCTGGTGGCCAAGTCGTGCCTGATAGACGTTGAGCAAGCGTTGTAACTGTTGTGGCACTCGCGCATTTCGGTGTAGCTCTGTCAGTGCTTTATGGTTTTTATAGGCGTAGAAATCAGCTTGTGCGACAACATTATTAATGGCGATTGGATCCCAAAATTGGCAAACAGGCATACTTAGCCCCGTTGTTGTTAGCGAGTTTTTGCCAAACTCTGGCATGATTTGCTGGAACGCGATGCCAATATCTAGATCATTTCCTCCTACTCTACAGCCGCTATGCGCAAGAAGATCTTGTTCTCGGCTACTGGCGTTGCGGTGTTGAGGTCCCATGCGAAGCATTGAACAATCTGTCGTACCGCCGCCAATATCGACGACTAGTACATTTTGGTTGATCTGCAGCGTACTTTCATACTCGATGCCAGCCGCGACCGGTTCATATTGGAAACTGATATTGTTAAAACCAGCCCGTTGTGCAGCCCGTTGTAGAATTTGAATCGCTTGTTGGTTGGCTTTTTCCCCATCCACGCCTTGAAAATTGATTGGGCGACCAATAACGGTATCAGAAATGGTAGTTTGCAGTTGTCGCTCTGCTTGTTGCTTGATGTTTAACATCATGGCACACACTAAATCTTCAAAGAAACAGACCTGACGTTCATGTAGACCGCTAGTACCGAGAAATGATTTTGGACTTTTAACGAAGTAGCTCTCTTCGGGATCACGAAGGTAGTGATCCAACGCGGCTTGACCAAAAAGGATATCGTCTGTGTTGACTTCTATTCCTTCATCTTTGTTGAACTGGATGGATGAGCGAAGCAGTTGCTTGGCGACTTCGTTGTCTGGCGTTAACCCGTGGTGTCGAAAGAGCGCTTCTGAAATGGCTTCTCGGGTAGGGGCACAAATGGTCGATGAAATATAGGGTTGCTGGCCTTCTAGATTCAATAACCTTGGTGTTTGCTTTTCCATGATAGCAACGGCACAGTTTGCTGTGCCATAGTCAAATCCAATATACATACGAGAGCCACTTTATCGAGAAAAAGGCAGGTATTTTACGGTGCTGCTGATAAATTGCAATTTAGAAAATGGGGATCGTGCCATCACTTCGATGGCGGCTAATTGAATGGTCCCTTAACCTTTGCGACTCAGGGACCGGGTTGATCAGTTTATTTTGAAGTCATCCAGTAGTTGATGTTGCTCGCGAGAAAGCGACGCAAGCTCTTCAGCCGATTGCGCAGTACGTTTAACGCCAGCAACATTACTAAGAACAAGATTTAAGGTTTGGTTGACGTTATTAGAGATGTCATTTGTCACCATAGATTGCTCTTCAGCAGCAGCCGCAACTTGGCTGTTAATATGCGAGATCTGATTAACTGACTCAGTAATCGCATTAAATGAGTGACCAACAGCTTGTGTGCTCTCGTTGGTCGCGCTGATCAGTTGAGCATTCTCTTGCATTAAACTATCTGCATGCTCTGACTGTGCTTGCAACCTTTCGATAATTAGCTGGATATCTTGCGTTGAGCGCTGCGTTTTCGCGGCAAGGTTTCTTACTTCGTCGGCAACAACGGCAAATCCACGGCCATGTTCGCCGGCACGAGCGGCTTCAATTGCTGCATTAAGGGCGAGAAGATTCGTTTGTTCAGAGACATTTTTAATGACATCAATAACAGATTCAATCTCAACGGAGAACTCTTTAACTTCACGAACTATTTTTGTACTTTCTGCCATAGAGTGATCAATTTGTTGAGCAACCGCATTCAATTCATTTAAGGTCACTTGTCCATGGTTGATGTTGTTGATGGCAGTGCTAGCGTGACGTTCCGCATCAGCGGCGTTGTTACTGACATCTGATGAAGTGGTAGATAATTGTGTAATCGCAGAGGCAATTTGTTCCATCTCATGCTGCTCTTTTTGCAAGTTTTCTTGCGAGCTATCCATTGCACGATCTAATGTACTTGAAGATCGGGCCAGCGAATCGGATAGATGGTTAATGCCTGAAATGGCTGATTGGACGTATTCAAGGAAAGTATTGATTGCAGCTGAAGTCTGCGCAATATCATCATCGCCGTTAACAGGAATACGTTGGGTTAAATCTTTTTGCTGTTGCGCTAAGCCAGTAACCAGTGCTTTTAGACGTAAAATGGGCTGGTATACATAATTTAGGGTTAAGATAAAAAGCCCAGTAAACAAAGCAATAAGAAAAACAGAGAAGAATAAGGCGCGTTGTTGAAGTCGAGTGGCTTCGGCCATCACCTCTTGTTCACTGATACTGATATTGAGTTGCCAATTCAGGCCATTCTCTAACGGTACAGCAAGGGTTTTAGAAAAGTAGTGCTGGCCATTGATGATGACTTTTGCTACCTCACTTGTCTGCTGAATAAGCTCACCGAGAGGTTCTCTAAAATAGCGTTGGTTGTCAGAAGAGAGTATGACGTTATTGTTTTGGTCGGCAAGTGTGATGATTGAGTTTTGACTTGGTAATTTTGAAATGATGGTGCCAAATTTATCATCGGTAAAATCAGCGAGGTATGCACCAATAAATTGACCATGTTGATAGAAAGGGACACTGATGCCTAACCAGATTCGGTCATCGGCACTAGATTCGAACGGGGCAATAACTTTTGCACTCCCCCATGCTTTCGCTTCAATATACCAAGGACGCATTCTCGGATCGAAATCATCACCTAAAAGCGTGCGCTTCTCAATGGGTTTGCCGTCATCTCGAATAATGTAGGTGTCAGCGCTGTCGTCCAAGCCTATAAAAACAGCCGAAAAATCGCCGGCTTGCTGAACTAACTCTATTGATTCATGGATACTGTCAACACTAAAGTGCTTGTTTTGCATTTGACGAATAGATGCGTCAACAAGTGCTTTCTGTGAATTGAATAAGGTAATGATTTCATCAGATTTACTTTCGCTAATTGCTTCAATTCTCTCGCTAGCGAAGTTGAAATTAAGGAGGTTTATTTGCCTAAAGACATAAGGGACGTAAAGAAGGCAAAAAAAGAAAAACGCGGTTAGAAATGAAGCAATAAGTTTATTTCTGAAGCTAATTGTCTTGAGCATATTAGAGTAACTTAACCTATTAATGAATATCAACATAACTTAACGCCAGCTTACTAAGTTCTTCTGGGGCTAAGTTTTGCAGAGCATAACACTGGGTAATGGCTTGTGATAAGTACTTTTCATCTCGGATATCCCTCGCATGGCTTTATATCACACTATCGATTAAATTATTTTAAATGATCACTTAAAGAGTATGTAACGCGTTATTTAGCTATTAGCTGTGTTGTATTGTTTATGATGTCAATATGGTTTTATTGCATACCATGATTAGCAAAATCGGAAGTTAAGAGACTTAGAGTCATTGTGTTTTCATTTTGCGAATCTGCACTATTGTTCCTATGTTATTGATAAGAATGGTTAACAGCCTTTGGCATCTAACTTGCTTTACCTTTCAGGTCAAATATAGGAGAGCAAGATGAAGCGAGTCAGAATGCCCATTCTTGGGCTGGCAATGGTGAGTGGTGTCAGTATTGCTGCCCCCTTTGATACGTGCCCAAGTAAAGCGTATCTATTTCAAGGGAAACCTGTTGAAGTCTATGGTGTAAATCTAGTGTCTGGTACTAGTGCATTATTGTCTAATAATGTTGGTATGACCGGTAATATAAATGCTGTCGGTTTCAATTTTACGGATCGGTATATTTATGGTTTTAATACTACTGATTTTAAGGTTGTGCGTTTAGGAAAAGACTTTCAAGCTGAAGCACTCAATGTTGTTGGATTGCCGGATGACAAGACGTTCTTTGTTGGCGATGTGTTCAATCATACCTATTATCTATACCGTAAGGGGACGGGGTTGTTTAGCATTGATTTGTCGCCGCTAAGCAACGATCCCTCAGCCGAGTTGACCGCGGAACTGATTACAGCAACTGCAACGATTGCACTAACTGATTTTGCCGTTAATCCCGTTAATAATCGCCTGTACGGTATTGACAATGGATCAGGGGAGTTATTTGAATTTGACTTACTAAGTGGCTCTTCAAGCAGCGTTGGTCTAACTGGTGAGCTAGGCACCTTTGGCGCTGGCTATTTTGATGTTAATGGCAACTACTATGTTTCTAGGAATCAAGATGGACAAATCTACCGTATAGCGTTAGGCGATGAGGGCGATATTGAGACTGGCAATGTGCCGGCCGTCAAGTTTGCCGACGGCCCATTTTCAAACCAAAACGATGGTGCGCGGTGTGCAAATGCGCCCGTCATTGACGAAGACTCCACTATTGATTTCGGGGATGCGCCAGACAGCTATATGACAACGTTGGCGAGTAACGGGCCCAGACATGAACTTGATGGCAATACATGGCTCGGTGTGAATCAGCCTGATGGTGACAATGGGTTAATTGAGGCGCCATTCTCTGACGATACGCTTGGCCTTAATGATGAAGAAGGGGCGGCTGTTGTAACGGCACTCGAAGCTGGTCTTGATGCCATTATTAATTTATATGCGAATTCGTCGGGATATGCATCTATTTGGATTGATTGGAACGCTGACGGGGACTTTGCTGACGTTGGCGAAAAGGTTATTACTGATGAGCGATTAACCGAAGGAATGAACCCTCTTGTTATCGCCGTCCCGATTGATGCCTCTCAGTCTGATAGCTGGATGCGTGTTCGGTTTAGTCAGCAAACAGGGTTAGATTATTTTGGCGGCGCACAGTCAGGTGAAGTCGAAGATCATTCGGTGTCTATTGTTGCGGCAGAGACGAGTATTCGCCATTTTCCGTCTGCGGGAAGTTATGTCACGTTAGCTTATGAAGATACCTGGCCCCTAACTGATGATTATGATCTCAATGATCTAGTTGTTCGTTATCGAGTCAGTGAAACTCTGAAGTCAGACAAAGTGGCAAAAAGTTCGATTAGCGGTAAATTTGTTGCTGTTGGTGCAGACTACCGCAATGGGTTCGCAGTAAGGATTCCGGGGGTATCACCTGACAATATTAATTTGCAGACATCGAGGTTGTTCATTAATGGGCGATTACAAGAAAACGTAAATTTAGAGCAAGGCACCGATGATGCAAGTTTTGTTATTTCACATGATACTTTTTTAACGGTAGCGACAGACTGTGCATTTTTCCATACTCAAATAGCATGTCAGCAAGGTAGTGAAGCGACCTTCTCCTTGCATATCAACTACATTGACCCGCTATTGCAAACGACGATAGGTGCTTTTCCTTACGACCCATTTATTTTTGCCACAGAGAATCGATATCACGGTGCTTTGTTCGACGAACTTCCGGGTCGCAGTTTGGAAATACATTTAGCTGATAGGGCACCCACCAAAAAATTTAATCAGGCCTACTTTGATTTGCAAGCCGATGATGATAGCGATCCACAGCAAGGTAAGTACTTCAAAACCGAAAATAATCTTCCTTGGGCTATTTTGATAGCAGATGAATGGCAATGGCCGCAAGAAGGTATTGATTTGTTGCAGGCGTATCCGGCATTTAAGCCTTACTGTGAAAGTGGGGGCGAGCAGCGAGTTGATTGGTTTGAGGCGGTGAATGCCGTGGCAAATAAAATATACAAATAGGTGAGACGATGAAGAAAATAATGTTAATGATTATTGTGACATTCAATCTTACTGCTTGCGGAGGTGGAGGTGGTGGCGAAAGTGACAGCACTCAGGCTACACCGGGAGGGGGCTCGGGGGGAACGTCTGATGACTTAGAGACAAGTAGCACAGACAACCGTGATAGTACGATACTAGAAAAAACCACTGATCTGGTGGCACCAGAGGGGTTCGATTTCAATCCGCTACAAACACGGGTATTAGACGTTGATGTTTCAGCTGTGTCGTTAAAGAAAGCCCATTTGACAGTTTACAGTCACTTCAGCGAATTAAATGGGGGGGAGTTTGTACCTGTTTACAATAGCAAGGTGCTGTCGGCCCCGCTGGTTGAGGGGGCTGTTTCAGCGGTCGTAACGGTTAGTGAAGCTAACCAGCAATACTTAGCTGACATATGGTTCTATGATGGCTCTCCATCACTTCAACAGATCTATAACGTAACTGATGAAGAGTGGCAATGGCAATAAAACGTTGGCGAAAATAGCGTGAGGGCAATACAGCTGCGAATAATTCGTCATCTGTATTGCCTTTTGCAGTTCTATATTTTAGCCACTTAGGGTAATTAACGTTGCTTTACTGATAATAGCGGCGATAATATGCGCCAGTTTATTGGTGGGGACAAAAAGATATGCGTGCATTTGTACTGAGAGCAAGGGCGGCGTCAACGGAAAGTCAGCAAATGTTGGCAGGAGTCGGAACAGAGTCACATAGCGAGATTATGGCGCATATGCTGATGAATGCGATGTTTACTGCCCAGTCTCATCGTGAAGATGTGGTCGTGCATATTGTGCTAGAAAGCACCAAAGATTTTTCGCGTACGGTCACTTTTGATGTGAATAAAATTAGTGATGTTGGTGGATTCCACGAACAAGCATTGCTCGCCAAGGTTGCTCGTGCGCTAGATGCATCAGTTGGTATGGGAAAAGAACAGCTACGGCAGGTTGAAGCAGGCCTAACGGTAAGAACCATTAGTTTTGAAAAGCTGGTGGTTGAATTGGCTGAAAGTTATCAGCTGTATATGATGGATAAAAAAGGCACGTTTATTCGTGATATTGAAATTGCGCACAACCCATGCTTTTTGTTAACAGATCATATACCGATGCCAAAGAAAAGCTTTAATAGTTTGAAGCGACTAGGAACAGAAAAAATCAGTCTTGGCCCTAAGATGTTATTCGCATCTCAATGTGTCACGCTTATCCACAGTGAATTAGATCTGCGCGATTAGTAGCGAAAAGAGAGTGGAACTGCAGAGTGCTAGCACTTCTTACTTGGCAGTTCCGATATCGTAGATCTGAATGTTTAACTATCGGATGGTTGACCTAAAGTCAAAGTCGACGGTTAAACAATTAATGAACTTGTACCATTTATCAGTAAGTACCAGCTTCTCGTCTAAATCCCCGACAAGGTGTCGTGCGGCAGAGCTTGTCTCAAAGCGTGCATACTTATGATGTAGTAGCCACTTTAGGTGTGCTTGAGGTAAGAACTCACAGTTTTCTCGACCCAACCGACTACTATGTATTCTACTGGTGGTTGTCATTATTCCAAAAGGAGCATCATTCCAATGATTAATCTGGTGCAAATGTTGAAATAACATCACATACATCCATGTGACAAAACAAATCATGAAGATCGTTAGGAAAATCATTTTGTTTCTCTTGTTTATCCTAAAATATGTCTGTTAATTTATCGCATTGTGAGCCAAATCACAAGAGGCGCGTGCGCTAAGTCACACTTTAGCAATTAAATGGGGATCAATTTGGTGAAAGTGTCTTGTTAGCCTCTCTGACAAAATGTCGGTTGTAACAATTCCCATGGTTTGTTTTGCAACAAATACTGAACTTAACATAAGGACAAAAAAGTTATATCAATGGCGCGTTTCGTGTACCACCATTGCCTGTAATGCAAGATTGTGAGGATAAGATCGCAAATAGCATGATAAGGCATAAAGAGTCACGGTCTCCTCTTTTGCCCATGCTAAATTATCTCCCATGTTTATTTATTCTGAATTGTACGCATGTATCCAGTTTTATTTTTGCTGATATTATTTATTTTGGCTGTTTTTGGCATAGAAAGTGCCACGAATTTACAACGAAAGCGAACCTATCGGAGATTGATGACAGTCGATAATGACAGTAAAGATATTGATGCCTTTTTAGAACGGTATAGGGAAATTATTGTTAGTGAACGTATTCCGTATGTCGAGGTGGATACTTTGATTTTTGGAGTCATGATACCTAGAAATGTTTACCTCGGTCGGTATATGTATATTGACCTTTCACTTGAAAAGGTCATTAGCCCTTACTGGAGAAAAGATTGCCTAGTGTTTAGTACGCATTTTGAACAAGGAGTGTTTGAAGTGAGTTTGCCACTTAAGAGTATTGTGAGGTTGTATCCTTTAGATACCGACTTCGCGGAGCCAGCTTGACAACAATGTAAGGTGAATAACGATATTAATGTGCAGGTGCAGTATCGAATGTGCTGGCGTAGTTTCAACTTGGCATTGTTAATGTGTTATGAAAAAGCCAGGCGAACCTGGCTTGGTGTATACGCTTTCTACCGTCAACCTGCCGAGGCAGGTGGCCAAGGCGGTAGTATAAAACTAAGCGAGTTAGTTTGGAGTTTGCGTTACTCTTTAACTATAGAGCATCATTTAAACTGAAGTGTTAGTTAGATCACGCTACATTTTTTTGCGTTCCATAATAACTCCCTCAATGTCATATTTGCTGAAATAACGGCTAATTATGACCGTTCTTTACTCATTGTTCTGAAACTTAGGTTGAACAGTGCGTATTCAAAGCGAATTTAAGCAGGCGGAGTTGGCGCTTTATTGTTCAAAGTGCTGGTGTTTTGTTCGAACGATCCGTTTGGCATGTTTTTTTTTGAAGTCGGTCTTGCCATAGTGAATTTTCTCCCTATAATGCGCCACCACTGCCAAGGAAAACGAGACGAAAGTCACACTGATTGGTG